>CAMCXM010000050.1 GCA_945883425.1 Spirosoma fluviale | reverse complement strand
TCACTATCTGATGGAACATGCCAATTTGTAGGACGCAAATTTCTGCTATCTACAGCTGCGTACCATGTGTACAATTTTCCATACGGGCTATTGTTTGATGGATCATTATTAAGGTAAGCCCATGCACTTGATGAATTTGAAGTCCATTGATTCTGATTAGTAATATTTGGAATTACCTCTCCATTTGCAAATTTTGTTGTCTTAAGGTTTTCACCCAACCATTCCTGAGTTCCAAGAATTACAGACGTATAAATATTTCCATCAATATCTGTAACTCCATTACCTTGAACAAAATAAGTTGTAGTAAATGTTATTTGCTGGCCGTAAGAGGTGCCAATAATATTCGTTGCATATGCTCTAACGTAGTATGTCGAATTCGGTGATAAGCCTACTACGTTACTAACAAAGCTTCCGGTTCCCGTCCCGTTAAGGGTTTTAGTTGTTAACGCAATCGTAGGATTTGGGTTGGTACTCCAAATAACACCCCGAGCTGACACCGCAACACCACCATCATTTGTAACATTACCTCCAGAAGTTGCTGTTATTCCTGTAATTAAACTTATAGCCGTAGTTGTAACTGTTGGAAGTGTTGCAGATAAAGTAGTTACCATTATTTGGTTGCCATAAGCTGTTCCAATTGAATTGGTTGCATAAGCCCTGACATAAAAAGTAGTGCTAGGAACTAATCCTGTTATAATTCTACTAAACGATCCAGTTCCACTACCATCCATTGATTTGAAGTTTGCAATTGTAGGATTGGGGCTGGTACTCCAACAGATACCACGAACTGAAATAGGAGAATCTCCGTCGTTGGATATGCTTCCTCCGGTTGTAAAAGATGTACCGGCCACTAATGAAGCATCTGTTGTTGTCAAACTTGGTTTGCAAGGATTCCATGTAATCTGTCCGTCACAATTTTTCAATGTCGTTCCGGGTTGTCCCTTTGGGATCATAGTCCATTGGGTTCCATTCCAGAATTGCATATCCCCAACGGTATTTCCAGATGGAAAGGTGCCTTGTGGTCCAATTGGCCCCCTAGCTCCCGTATCTCCTTTTAATCCTTGCGGCCCTGTTAATCCAATTGGACCTTGCGCACCAGTAGCTCCAGTTGCCCCGGATTGCCCAACCGGACCTTGTGGACCTACTGCTCCAGCCGGACCTGTTAAGCCGATTACCCCTTGTGGACCTACTGCACCCGATGGACCCTGTGGTCCTGTTAGACCAATCGGGCCCTGTGGTCCGGTTGGTCCAGCCGGCCCTGTCAATCCAATTGGTCCTTGAGCGCCGGTTGCGCCAGCCGGACCTTGCGGACCGGGCGTTCCACTTTGTGCAAACAAAGCAAATGGCACTGCATTCAAAGGATTGGTACTGATTAAGGTAAAATTGTCGCCTCCGGTTGGGTCTATTTCAGTTTTAACGAATTTCGGGCCGTTGCTCCAGTCGAGGTTTGCATAGGTTCCGCTCAACACTGTTCCGGCTCCGATTTGTACAGCAAAAAGTCCTTGTGCGGTAGTGTTCAGTGTATGTGTTTCGGTGTACAAGGAATTGGTGCTGGTTGCGGTTTCCAGTAAGGACAGCTTGATTTTAATGGGTTGGTTGGGAATGGGTTGTCCGGTTGCATTTCGGGCCACACCCTGGTAGGAAATGGTTTTTGGGGTTTGAGCCAACGTCAAAAGTGACAAGGAAAAGCTCAAAAGGAGAAGAATGTATTTCATTTAAATGGATAATGTATAATTGGTAATGAATAATGGAGAGCAGATGACCAATGAACTTTATTTTACACTATGAGAGCTTTGATTTGGTCTGCTGGGTAGTATTGTAAAGTGATAAAATGGTTATCAAGGTGGTTGAAATCCATATCCGTGGTAATGAGTTTCAATTCTAAAAGAGAGGCGGTAGCTGCGATCCAGACATCATTTTTCCCCATGTTTCGTGGCGTGGTAAAGGAATAAGTTTGAAAATCCGGGTGTTTTCTTTGGCTAAAAGAATCAATTTGCATATAGGTTTCAGTTAGAAAATCATCAACCATTACAATTTGAATACCATTTAAAAAAGCCTCCAGCTTTTCAAGTTGCATGCTGTTCCACCGATTTTGAAAGGCTATTGAATACAATTCCGCAACAGATACAATAGAAATAAACAGACTTTTCTCATCTGGATTTATGAGCTTCAAAAGTGCCTTACTGCTGCTTTTATCCCTGATAATGAATAGGATAATGTTTGTATCAAAAAGAAGATTCATTTTTGGGCTAAGTCTTCAAGGGCTTTGTTGAGTAGCTCTTCCGTAATAGATTCACCAGGAAGATTAAAAAGTTTTGCAGCGTTTGAGCCAACCTGTTTGGAAAAGGCAGTAGCACCACCTGCAGAAAGTATTTCTCCGGCAGAGACCGTATTGTGGGCCTTAAAATGAAATTGTTTTGAAGATGAATAGTTTCGTCCTTTCATAAGTGGTGCTGAAGAAACAGGAGACAAATTTAACGTTCAAAAATACTTGTTTTTTTCAAAGGTTTGCAGTCCGGAATTTTGAATTTACTGATGAACTACTTTATATCCAACCGTTTTTCCATTCTTCATCAAAACCCTCAACTGGTAAAATCCCTTGGGTAAGTTGGAAACTTTGTATTCGAAATCGGTTCCGGTTGTTTGCGATTGAAAAACTTCTTTTCCATTGGCGTCATACAGATGGTATCGTTCAATGTCGGAGTCTGCCTCAAAACGGAAGGCACTTGAAAATGGATTGGGAAAGATTTGATAACCCGGTGTTTCTATCTGGGTGACGGAAGTGAAGGAATCGTAAAAGGGTTGCTGAAAACCAACATTGGCCGTAAAACCAGCAGCCGAAACATCCGCCACCATGGGTTCGCCAATCGAAAAGTCAATTTGATTCTGGCTGTCAGACAAAGTGCCACCTGTCGTTCCGAAGAGCGACTGGCCAAACGAATGGAGCGGAAATAGGGCGATCAGGATAAGGGTAAAGATTTTCATCGGCAGTAAGAGTTTAGGTAAACTAAGGTAAAGATTTGGAGAAAGGCAAATTTGAGACTCGCAACGTCTCTTGCCACAATATGAACAAGAGGGGCATTGTAAGAACTATGAAAAAGAATGAATTACGATTCTTACTTCTGACACCTGGTTGAAGTGTTAACGGTGATTCCACTCGAACTTGTTATCATAGTTGCCGCCTTTTCGTAGTCACGAATTTCAGATTCGGTTTTATCACATACTGTGGTGGTGGTTGTACTAGAGCTTAACCCACCATTTGCTTGCGACGAGATGGTGCATTTCCAGCAATATTTCTTTTGGCAGGAAGTTGAAATCAGAGTGATTCTTAAAATTACGGCAATCTTTTTCATTTACTTTTTGTTCAATGGAATATTATCCGCTGCAAAGACAAGCATATTTATCCAAACCTCTGAGAAGCAAAAAGTTCAAAAAATTCATTCCGTTCACGAAGCGATTCTGTGTGTGACTTTAATTGCCTGAAAAGGCTGTTTTCCTGTGTGCCTCAGCGGTTTTTAACTTTCAGACGGAATCGCTTCTGGTGCTGGTAAGAGGACAAAACCTGGGTTTCATCGGATTCAGAAATGGATTGTTTGTTCCGGAACTGGAGGGAAGAAGTGCGATTTCGTCCTGCCATCTGATTCGTGTGTCTGTTCAGGATTGAAGGTTCAGTTTCCGAATGAGGATTGTAAATACACATCATCTGCGTTCGGGATGGGATATCCCGAACAGCGGTGTTTACCGAAAACCGGCTGTTTCAATAGTGCGTACCTACGGCATGCTGTATGTCTGGTTTACTTTTGGCTACCAATAGTGCGTGCCCAGGGGCACAATAGGTTAGTTGAAAGTTCTGAGTTCAATGTTCAAAGAGCAAGAGAAAATTGTAAGCTGCCCATGGAGGATTTTAAATCCTCATCATCTGCGTTCGGGATGGGATATCCCGAACAGCGGAAGCCAAGCTTTGCATGGTTCCGCATCAATTCTCAATTTGGCGCCAATGGCGCCACGCTGCAAGCTCCCGCATTGCTGGATTTTCAACAAGCTTTCCATGGTTCCGCCTAATTCCTAATTTGGCGCTAATGGCGCCACGTTCCGCTTAATTCTTAATTCCTAATTCTTAATTCTTAATTCTTAATTCTCACCCTCCTCCCAGCTGTCTCCGGTACATCTGAATCGTATTCTCCAGTCCATAATACAGCGCATCGCAAACCAGGGCATGGCCGATCGATACTTCCTGAAGGTGGGGTACGTGCTGGGCAAACCAGGCCAGGTTTTCCAGACTTAAGTCGTGGCCGGCATTCACCCCAAGGTGGGCATCGTGTGCCCAGACGGCGCCTTCCACAAACGGACGGACCGCCAACTGCGGATTTTTGGCATAGTGGGCAGCGTATGGCTCGGTATACAGTTCAATACGGTCGGCACCCAGTTCGGCGGCTTTCCGGATTTTGGTTTTGTCGGGCTCAATGAACACCGACACCCGGATTCCTTTCGAATGGGCCAGATCCACCACTTCCTTCAGAAAGTTAAAATGTGTGACGGTATCCCAGCCGGCATTGGAGGTAATGGCATCGGGCGCATCCGGCACCAATGTCATCTGATGGGGACAAACCTCCATCACCAGATCCAGAAAACTCTGGTCGGGGTAGCCTTCGATGTTGAATTCGGTGGTGACCAGTGGTTTTAAGGCCCGCACGTCATCGTAGCGGATGTGCCGTCCGTCCGGACGAGGGTGCACCGTTATGCCTTGTGCCCCAAATTCTTCGCAATCCTGCGCTACCTGCAACAGGTCGGGATTGTTGCCGCCCCGGGCATTGCGGAGGGTGGCGATTTTATTGATGTTAACGCTTAGTCTGGTGATCATAGTTTTTCGATGGTGTGTCCGGCCAGAAATTCTTTTGCTGTCATTTTTCGTTTGCCCTCAGGCTGGATTTCGAGGAGATTGAGCCAGTTATCCTTTGTGGAAATGCCCAGTTCTCCCGGGCGTAAAACCCGCAAGGTTCCGGGCTCCATGTTGTCGGACGGTATCGTTTCAGGCAATGAACTGAGTACCTTCATCACTTTGCCGTCCTTGAGAAACCAGGCTCCCGGTACTGGCGACAGTCCCCGTATCTGGTTGTGGAGTTCCTGAGCCGGCCGGTTGAAATCCAGCAGACAGGTGTCTTTAAATATCTTCGGAGCGAAACTCACTTTCGATTCGTCCTGCGGAAAAGGAGTGAGGGTTCCGTCCGCAATGCCGCAGACGGTTTTCCAGACCAGTGCTGCCCCTTGGTTCATGAGTCGTTCGTAGAGCGAACCCACGTTTTCATTTTCTCCGATGTCGACTGTTTCCTGAAGGAGTAGATCGCCTGTGTCGATTTCATGCTGAAGAAAAAAGGTGGTGATGCCCGTTTGTTTTTCACCCCGCATCAACGCCCAGTTAATAGGAGCCGCCCCACGAAAGGCCGGTAGGAGGGAAGCGTGCAGGTTGAAGGTGCCCATAGTCGGCATGCGCCAGAGCAGTTCGGGCAACATCCGGAAGGCAACCACGATTCCGAGATCCGGTTGATACGATTTTAATTCTTCGAGAAATTCGGGATTCTTCAGTTTTTCCGGCTGGAGAACCGGGATTCCGGTCGCTTCTGCGACCAGTTTTACCGCACTTTTATGCAGATGGAGTCCTCGTCCAGCGGGTTTGTCGGGTGCGGTGATCACCGCCACCACATGGGCGTTCTGGTCGATCAGATTCTGAAGGCAGGTGGCGGCAAATTCAGGGGTTCCTAAAAAAACAATCCGGATTTTCGTAGCGTCGGGCATGCCCCAAAGCAAAGAACAAGCAGGGCATTTACCCAAATCTAATTTTCGTTTTCTGTGATTTTTTGGCTCATGCTTCTTTTATTGCAGGCGCAACCACAAAAATAATTCGCACATAAAAATCGATTCGAACATATGAAAACCAAAGAAGAAATTGTAAGCGATTGGCTTCCAAGATATACGGGCACTCCGCTGGAAACATTTGGAAAGTACATCCTGCTCACCAACTTTATTAATTATGTGCAGATGTTCGCCGATAAGTTTGATGTGCCCATTATCGGATTGGACAAGCCGATGCAAACGGCTACCGCCAATGGCATCACCATCATCAATTTTGGGATGGGTTCGGCTATGGCGGCTACAGTGATGGATCTGCTTTCGGCTGTGTCGCCGGCTGCCGTGTTGTTTTTGGGTAAATGCGGTGGACTGAAAAAGAAAACGGCCATAGGCGATTTGATTCTTCCGATTGCCGCCATTCGTGGAGAAGGTACCAGTAATGATTATTGTCTGCCTGAAATTCCCGCCCTGCCTTCGTTCCGTCTGCAACGGTCCGTTTCGTCCATGATAAAGAAACATGAAATGGATTACTGGACCGGTACCGTGTACACTACCAACCGCCGGGTATGGGAACACGACGATAAATTCAAAGAATACCTCCGTGATCTACGGGCCATGGCCATCGATATGGAGACGGCCACCATTTTTGTGGTAGGGTTTGCCAACAATATACCGAAAGGGGCCTTGCTTCTGGTTTCGGACAACCCGATGGTTCCGGAAGGAGTGAAGACTTCGAAGTCTGATACCAAGGTAACGTCATCTTATGCCGAAAAGCATCTGCAGATTGGGATCGATTCCCTCATTGAACTGGCCAATTCCGGTGAATCCGTGAAGCACCTTCGGTTCGAGTAGTTGCCTTACTAATATAGTCAACAACAAAAAAGCCCCGTCCGTAAAGACAGGGCTTTTCTATTGTATAGGTCGTTTGAAAATCAGACGCTGAAGCTTTCACCGCAGCCACATGTCCGGCTGGCATTGGGATTGATGAACTGAAATCCCTTTCCGTTCAATCCATCTGTAAAATCGAGGGTGGTTCCTGCCAGATAAAGGACCGATTTTTTGTCGACCACCAGTTTAATTCCCTGATCTTCGATCATTTTGTCAGTTGCCTGAAGTTCTTCATCAAAGGTTAAGTCGTACATAAGGCCGGAGCATCCGCCACCTTTCACGCCAACCCGAACGTGGAAATCGTCTCCCCGGTTCTCCGAGTGCTTGATTTCCAGTATTTTCTCTTTTGCTTTTTCCGAAACCTGAATCATAGTTGGAAGTCGTTTAATCGTATGCCAAATATACTGTTAAAAATCATTCCAAATTTCTTTTGGCATGCGGGGAGTTTTTATAAAGGAATTTTCCTAGTTTTGCACCCTATTTATCAAATCGCTAAAATTTCTAAAGAAATTGGGCAAAACAATCACTAGATCAGGTAGGATTTCATTCGCGTCGGTGAAGCCTGCTATCGATTATCCGGATTTCCTTGACGTTCAGCTTCAATCATTTAAAGATTTCTTCCAGCTGGAGACCCCGGTAGAGAAGAGAACGGCAGAAGGATTGTTCAAAGTGTTTTCAGAGAATTTTCCAATCTCTGACAGCCGTGACAACTACGTTCTTTCCTTTATCGATTACAATGTTGATCCTCCGAAATATTCGTTGGAAGAGTGTATCGACAGAGGTCTTACGTATTCTGTTCCCTTGAAAGCCAAACTTCGTTTGGAGTGTAAAGATGCTGACAACGAGGATTTTCAAACCATCGAACAGGAAGTATTCCTTGGAAATATCCCTTACATGACGGGCCGTGGCTCGTTCTGCATCAACGGTGCGGAACGTGTTATTGTATCACAGCTTCACCGTTCTCCCGGTGTGTTCTTTGCGCAAAGCAAGCACACCAACGGTACCAAGCTGTATTCAGCCCGTATCATTCCGTTCAAAGGATCATGGATCGAATTCGCAACAGACGTGAACAACGTGATGTATGCGTACATCGATCGTAAAAAGAAATTCCCTGTAACCACATTGCTTCGTGCGATTGGTTACGGTTCGGATAAAGATATTCTCGACTTGTTCGGTTTGTCTGAAGAAATCAATGTCAACAAGACCAATCAGAAAAAACTGTTGGGCCGTAAACTGGCTGCCAGGGTTCTGAAGTCATGGACAGAAGATTTCGTAGATGAGGACACCGGTGAGGTAGTTTCCATCGCCCGTAATGAAGTATTGCTCGAACGCGATACCATCGTTAAGGAAGAAGATCTGGATGTAATCATGGATTCAGGTTCCAAGTCGGTGATTGTTCACCGTGAGGATGTGAACTCAACCGATTACACCATCATCTACAATACCCTTCAGAAAGATCCATCAAACTCTGAAAAAGAAGCGGTTGAGCAAATCTACCGTCAGTTGCGTAACACCGATGCTCCCGATGAGCAAACGGCTCGTGACATCATTCAGAACTTGTTCTTCTCTGATAAGAGATACGATCTGGGTGAAGTAGGACGATACAGAATCAACAAGAAACTGGGTCTTTCTACATCGTCTGCAACGCGGGTTCTGACGACGGAAGACATCATCATGATTGTGAAGTACCTGATCGGTCTGATTAACTCAAAAGCGGTTGTCGATGATATTGACCACTTGTCAAATCGTCGTGTTCGTACCGTTGGAGAGCAATTGTATTCTCAGTTTGGTGTTGGTCTTGCCCGTATGGCGAGAACCATCAAAGAAAGAATGAACGTTCGTGACAACGAAGATTTCAAACCGGTTGATCTGATCAACGCCAGAACTCTTTCGTCTGTTATCAACTCCTTCTTCGGAACCAACCAGCTTTCTCAGTTCATGGATCAAACCAATCCACTGGCCGAGATTACCCACAAGAGAAGATTGTCAGCCCTCGGGCCAGGTGGTCTTTCCCGTGAGCGTGCTGGTTTTGAGGTTCGTGACGTTCACTATACGCACTACGGTCGTCTGTGTACCATCGAAACTCCGGAAGGTCCAAACATTGGTCTGATTTCCTCTCTTTGTATCCACGCCAAAGTAAATGGCATGGGATTCATCGAGACTCCATACCGCAAAATTGCCGATGGTAAAATTCTGGCCGATACGGATGTGGAATACTTAACTGCTGAAGAAGAAGACGGTCACAACATCGCACTTGCGAAAACCGGTCTTTCCGATGACGGAACCCTTACCCAGGATCGTGTGAAAGCCCGATACGAAGGTGACTTCCCGTTGGTAGAACCAGCAAACGTTACATATATGGACGTGGCGCCGAATCAGATCGTATCGATTGCGGCATCCATGATTCCTTTCCTTGAGCATGATGATGCGAACCGGGCCCTGATGGGATCCAACATGCAACGTCAGGCAGTTCCGCTTCTTCGTCCGGAGGCTCCGATTGTCGGAACCGGTCTGGAAGCACGTGTAGCGGAAGATTCCAAAACACTGATTGCCGCTGAAGATACCGGTGAGGTTATTTATGTAGATTCCATGAAGATTGTTGTTCAGTACATTCAAACGGACGATCAGCGTTCAGTTGAATTTGACAACGATATCCGTACCTACAACCTGACCAAATTCCGTCGTACCAACCAGGATACCTGTATCAACCTTCGTCCGATTGTGAACAAGGGAGATAAAGTGGTTCGCGGACAAATTCTTTGTGAAGGCTATGCCACACAAGGTGGAGAGTTGGCTCTCGGTCGTAACATGATGGTGGCGTTCATGCCATGGCAGGGTTACAACTTTGAGGATGCCATCGTAATCTCTGAGAAAGTAGTTTCGGATGATATTTTCACTTCCATCCACATTGAGGAATACGAACTTGAAGTTCGGGAAACCAAGCGTGGAGAAGAAGAATTGACTTCTGAGATTCCAAACGTAAGTGAGGAAGCGGTGAAGAACCTTGATAAGGACGGTATCATCCGAGTTGGAGCTGAAGTGAAAGAAGGAGACATCCTCGTTGGTAAGATCACACCAAAAGGTGAGAGCGATCCGACGCCGGAAGAAAAACTTCTTCGTGCCATCTTCGGTGACAAAGCCGGCGATGTGAAAGATGCTTCGATGAAGGCGCCTCCATCCATGAGAGGTGTGGTAATCGATACCAAATTGTTCTCACGTCCAAGAAAAGACAAAGACCTTCGGGCGGCATCGAAAAAAGAACTGGATGTTCTCAAGTCGAAGTACTCCAAAGATCTGATTGAACTGAAAAACAAAGCCATCGACAAGTTATTGGTGATCCTGGAAGGCAAAACCTGTAAAGGAATCAAGCACAAGTTTGGCGATGAGATCATGTCGAAAGGAGTGAAGTTCAGCCGTAAGAACATTACCGAGAACTTATTCCCTGACAAAAACCCATACCGTGACGAAAGTAACTACAACGTAGCAGAAGAGGCCAACCTGATCTCTGACGTGGTGTTGGAAAACTGGACAGACGACTCCCGTCTGAACCGTATGGTGTTTGACCTGGTTAAGAACTACGTGAAAAAGCGTAATGAAGTAGCCGGTCGGTTCAAAAGAGAGCGTGTAGCCATTGAAGTGGGTGACGAACTTCCAACCGGAATCGTGAAACTTGCCAAAGTATACATCGCCAAGAAGCGTAAACTGAAAGTAGGAGATAAGATGGCGGGTCGCCACGGAAACAAGGGGGTTGTTGCCCGTATTGTTCGTCAGGAAGACATGCCTTTCCTTGAAGACGGAGCTCCTGTGGATATCGTTCTGAATCCATTGGGTGTACCTTCAAGGATGAACATCGGACAGATTTACGAAACCGTCCTTGGTTGGGCAGGTCGCAAACTGGGCCGTAAATACGCAACTCCGATCTTCGACGGTGCAACCGAAGAAGAAGTGGTTACAGAACTGAATGAAGCCAATCTGCCTTCTTTCGGACGGACCTATCTCTATGATGGTTTGTCTGGAGAGCGATTCGATCAGAAAGTAACGGTGGGTATCATCTATATGCTGAAACTGGGTCACCTTGTGGATGATAAGATGCACGCCCGTTCGATCGGACCATACTCACTCATTACGCAACAGCCGTTGGGTGGTAAGGCACAGTTCGGTGGTCAGCGTTTTGGAGAGATGGAGGTTTGGGCACTGGAAGCATTTGGTGCATCCCACATCCTTCAGGAAATCCTTACTGTAAAATCAGATGATGTGATCGGAAGAGCCAAAGCATACGAAGCCATTGTAAAAGGTGAAAACATGCCGAAGCCAAACATTCCGGAATCATTCAACGTATTGGTGCATGAATTAAGAGGATTGGCTCTGGAAATTACGTTAGACTAATTTTTCCGACCAGTCAATAGTGAAGAAGCCCCGCAATTTGCGGGGCTTTTTTAGTTATTTAATTTCTATATGAAGCCGGCTGATTTTCTGTAATTGATTGTTTTTCAGCTTGATTAATGTGTGTATGTCTTACTATTTTATCCCAGATTCCGCATTAGGGTGTTAATCGTCTGATTCACACCCTAATGCGGAATCTGGGTTCAACGAGTCCTATACCCTCATTTACCGGTGATTCGAGTCAAAAAAAATGGCAATCTGTAGAGATCGCCATAAGTAATGTAATCAAAATGAAGTATTAATAACCTGCTTTGGCGCCACCAATATTTTCAATCGGGTGCCAGGTGGTTTTGGTTTCCTGAAGATCCAGAATGAAGTATGGTGATTGTGCCTCATCTGAAAACCAATCCATCTTATCATACATAAAAGCCCTCTTCAGGTTCAATGCCGATTTCTCCCGGATCAGGGTTTTCACGGCCGCATCCTTGTCGCAATAAAGGACAGCATTTACATCCATGTGGTCGGCGAAAAAGGGAGCCAGTTCCGAAACAGAGCCGGTCAGGATGTTCACCACACCGCCCGGTACATCGGAGCTGTTCAGTACTTCCCCAAATGTAACGGCGCACAGAGGCATTGACGATGACGCCAGTACCACACAGGTGTTTCCTCCTGCGATACAAGCTGCAATCACAGACACAAGTCCGATCAGCGCATTTTCCTGCGGTGCAATGATGGCTACGACGCCGGTTGGTTCCGGAGCCGAGAAATTGAAATGCGATGAGGCCACCGGGTTCACGGTACTGGCCATCTGCTGGAATTTGTCGCACCAGCCGGAATAGTAAATAAGGCGGTCGATGGCCAGATTCACTTCTTCCACAGCTTTGGCTTCGGTGCTGTTTTGCTTCATCAGCTCGTCCACAAACTGTGCTTTGCGGCCTTCCAGCATTTCGGCAATGCGATAGAGAATCTGTCCTCGGTTCATTGCCGCCCGGCCTGCCCAGCCACCAAAAGCTCCACGAGCCGATCCAACGGCATCCCGGAAATCTTTGCGTGAGCACTGGCATACGTTGGCCAGCTTTTCATTTTTCTTGTTGGTGGCGATGTAGAATCGTCCGGATTCAGTCCGGGGAAACTGGCCGCCCACATATATTTTATAGGTTTTCAACACTTCCAGACGTTCTTCAGACGGGGTGTTTTTTACAACTTTTGCCATGTTCGATGAATGTTTTCGGGTGGTGATTAATAAGAACCTAAGTGTACGTAAGGTGACAATCCATGCAGTCCGCCTTCACGGCCAAATCCACTTTCCTTGTATCCGCCAAAAGGGGAGGTGGGATCGAATTTGTTGAAGGTATTGGCCCAGACCACACCGGCTCTGAGTTTGGTGGTGAGATTGAAAATCTTGGAACCTTTGTCGGTCCACACACCTGCCGATAAACCATACGGTGTGTTGTTGGCTTTTTCAATCACTTCATCGTCGGTCCGAAAACTCTGGATGGCCAGGACGGGTCCGAAGATTTCTTCCTGACTGATCCGGCTCGACTGAGATACATTGGTGAAGATCGTCGGGCGACAGTAAAATCCTTTGGAAGGAAGGGCACAGGATGATTCGAACATCTCTCCTCCTTCGTTGATTCCAATTTTGATGTATTTGTGAATCGTATCCAGTTGAGCTCTGGAATTGATCGCACCGATGTCGGTGTTTTTATCGAGTGGATTGCCCACAATCAGTGATTCCAGACGGTCCTTGATTTTACGGATCACTTCATCAAAAACCGATTCCTGTACGAATAAGCGAGATCCCGCACAACAAACATGACCTTGGTTAAAGAAGATACCATTGATCACACCTTCTACAGCCTGATCGAGTGGAGCATCTTCGAAAATGATGTTGGCGGCTTTCCCACCCAGTTCCAGCGTCGCTTTTTTATCAGTTCCGGCGATGGCTCTCTGGATGATTTTGCCTACTTCCGTTGAACCGGTGAACGCAATTTTGTTGACGTCCGGATGGTTTACAATGGCGGCACCTGTTGTACCGGCACCCGTCAGGATATTGACAACACCCGGCGGCAAATCGGCTTCCTGGATAATCTCCGCCAGTTTCATTGCCGTCAATGGCGTGGTTTCAGATGCTTTTAAAACGACGGTATTGCCTGTTGCCAATGCCGGTGCAATTTTCCAGGCAGCCATCAGCAATGGGAAATTCCATGGAATGATCTGACCTGCTACGCCCAATGAATTGGCTTTCCGGTTGGGGAAGGCATATTCCAGTTTGTCGGCCCAGCCTGCATAATAGAAAAAGTGGTTGGCTGCCATCGGAATGTCGAAATCGCGGCTTTCGCGGATGGGCTTTCCGGCATCCAGCGTTTCGATGATCGCCAGTTCCCGGGCTTTCTCCTGCATGATCCGGGCAATGCGATAGATGTACTTGGCCCGCTCTTTGGCTGGCATTTTCTTCCAGGTTTTGTCGTAGGCATTGCGGGCTGCTTTTACTGCTTTGTCCACATCTGCCTCATTGGCCTCCGCCACTTCACTCAGCTTTTCTTCATCAGCCGGGTTGATGGTGTCAAAGTATTTTTTGCTGTCCGGCTTTTCGAATTTGCCGTTGATGAACAGGTCGTATTTCGAATCAATTTTTGCGGCACTTCGGCTTTCCAGAGCCGGAGCCAGATTCCGGGAACTGTCGAATTTCAGCCGGAGGGTATTGTCTTTTTCTTTCGCCATATCGGTATTGGTTGGATCGGGAAATGTGGTTTCTTAGTCGTTTGAGAAATAGTTGGACGATTGGTACACGCCCGTACGCTGCTTCATCAGCTGCATCAGTACGTCGTTGGCCAGACTGCTGGCTCCAAAACGGAACCAGTGGTTGTTCATCCAGTCTTCACCCAGTGTTTCATTGAGCATCACCAGGTAGTGCAAAGCCAGTTTGGATTTGGAAATCCCGCCAGCCGGCTTCATCCCAATCTGAATGCCGGTTTTGTAATAGAATTCCCGGATGGCTTCCAGCATCACAAGTGTCACCGGCATCGTTGCGGCAGGTGAAATTTTACCTGTCGAGGTTTTGATAAAATCGGCACCGGCATACATCGCAATGTCGCTGGCCTTCCGCACTTTATCCAGCGTTACCAGTTCTCCTGTTTCCAGAATGACTTTCAGACGGGCCTTGCCACAGGCTTCTTTGATGGCGGCAATCTCGTCGAACACAAAGTTGTAATCACCCTGCAGAAAGCGTCCGCGGGAAATCACCATGTCGACTTCATCTGCGCCATCATCGACGGCAAGTTTGGTGTCAAGAAGTTTGATTTCGGCAGACGATTGTCCGCTCGGAAAAGCAGTAGCAACAGACGCTACTTTGATTCCGGAATTGCCCAATGCTTTTTTGGCTGTTTTGACCATCGACGGGTACACACAAACCGCCGCAACAGTTGGTAAACCCGGATAGGCTTCATGCAGGTGCATGGCTTTGGAACAGAGCTGTTTTACCTTTCCTTCGGAATCTTTTCCTTCCAGGGTGGTCAGGTCGATCATGTTCAGTGTGAGAAGCAAACCATTGGTTTTGGTCTCGTTTTTTATGCTCCGTTTCGTAAACCGGGATGCTCGTTCTTCGACGCCCACCTGGTCGATCCGCGAAGGGATGCTGAAATCTGGTATGGAGATCTTTTTTGTCATTATCAATGGAGATCGGATGGATTGGTTGATAAAACCGGGATTTGCAAACCTACAAATTTTGGTTTTTTAAGATACGGTAGATAAATGATGGAAAATCGGTCGGTTGGATTCGATGATCAGGACGGATCTGGCATAGCCGAAATGACTTCCAGTGAACGGGTGATCAGATTTTCAACCGCCGCATGGCTGTCTTTCGAAAACTGTTTCAGTACCCGATTGGCCACGATGGTGTTCAGACTTAAACACTGATGACCAAGCAAACGGCCCAAACCATAAATGGCGGAGGTTTCCATTTCAAAATTGGAAATCCGGTGCTCCTCAAAACGGAACTTGTACAGATTTTCAATCAGTCCCGGAATGTTGACATCGAGTCTGAGGATCCGTCCTTGTGGACCATAGAATCCCGGACAAGTGACGGTAATTCCTTTGTGGTAATCGTCCCCGAAATGCGAAAGGAGCTGTGCGCTTCCTTCAAACACATAGGGATTGGTGATTTCCGTACGAATGCCGGTTTGCTCGATGAACGATTGAGCCAGCGCTTTTTCAGTTTCCGACTTTTCGTATTTGTAGTAATTGAGAACGTTGTCGAGTCCCAGTCCGTGGGTTCCGGCCACCAAACTATCGACCGGAATTTCCGGTTGCAGAGAGCCCGATGTTCCAAACCGAAAAATGTTGAGTGAACGGAACTGGTTCCGGATTTCACGGGTTTCAAAATCGATGTTCACCAGGGCGTCGATCTCATTGAGCGCAATGTCGATGTTGTCAGGACCAATACCGGTTGAAACAACGGAAATGCGTTTTTTGCCAATGTATCCGGTGTGTGTGTTGAATTCGCGGTGATGAAGCTGGTGCTCGATCCGGTCGAAATGCTGGCTCACTTTGGAAACCCGGTCTGGATCACCAACCAGGATCACTGTCCCGGCTAGTTCTTCCGGACGCACATCCAGGTGATAGATGGCGCCTCGGCCATTGATAATAAGTTCGGAGTCAGGTATTTTGGCCATGTATTGGTCTGGAGTAAAAGTTTTTTAAACGGACGGTTCCTGTTAAAACGAAAGATTTGTCCGTTCGCTCATGGTTGAAACAAAGGTTATGATTGGTTATGAACCTTTGATTTTTCCGGAAAGAATCTGCAAAGTATGTGGTATCGCGGTTTTCACCGAATTTGAAAGGGCTTTTTTTTCAGTTTACGTATTTTGAATCAGATAAGCGGACCGCCCTGAAGTTGGGAATTTTAGCCATTTCCGGAATCGCACATGGATTGGTGAATCGGATTTTTTCAAAAAATGGACGATTCGGAATAGAACATTCCATAAAAATACCTTGTTTCACACTTTGAAATAATCTGATTCCGGCTTTCGGTGAGTGCGTTTCTAAGGCAGTTTCAACTGTTCTGGATCCGGACTTCAACGGAAGCCCTCTTTTTGTATCACCATTTACATCCTTAAAAATCAACATCTTCTTCTCCAAATTGTATTGCCATGCTTCTTGAAAAAATAAAAACCACCACCGATTTTCTTCTTGAAAAAACCAATGGATTCCGTCCTGAAGTCGGCATTATCCTGGGAACCGGATTGGGTGGCCTGGTCGGAGAAATCAATGCAGAGCATGAAATTCCATATGAAGAGATTCCGAATTTTCCGGTGAGTACCGTGCAGGGCCACAGTGGCCGGTTGATTTTCGGGGAACTGGGAGGAAAGAAAGTGATGGCCATGAAAGGTCGCTTTCACTTTTACGAAGGATACAGCATGGAGCAGATTACGTTTCCGGTTCGGGTGATGAAGGCCATCGGCATCCACACACTCTGTGTTTCCAATGCCAGTGGTGGGGTGAATCCAACGTTTGACATTGGCGAAATTATGGTGATCACCGACCAGATCAACCTGTTCCCAACCAATCCGCTGATCGGTAAAAACTATCCGGAACTCGGACCACGTTTCCTCGATATGAGCGAAGCCTATGATAAAAAACTCATCGCCGCCGCTCTGGAAATCGCCAAAAACAACAACATCAAAGTTAGTACCGGTTGCTACACGGCTTTAACCGGACCCTGTTTCGAAACACCAGGTGAGTACCGATATGTTAAGAATATCGGAGCCGATGCCGTTGGAATGAGCACCGTTCCGGAAGTGATTGTGGCCCGTCATGGAGGCATGCGGGTATTCGGACTCAGCATCATCACGGATCTGGGAGTGGAAGGCAAAATTGTGGAAGTGTCGCACGAAGAAGTTCTCCAGATTGCCTCGGCCCAGGAGCCAAAACTCAGTCTGATTGTGAAGGAAGTGATCCGGGGATTGTAAAATCAGCCTTTCGAAGTTTTCCTGAGAGTAATAAATGAAAATTGAGCAATCAGGAATCATCATATTATTCTTCTTCCTTTTCTGATTTTTTTTGATATTTGTACAAATCACCCGAGAGGAATGAAAGTAACTCAAGTCTACGAAGTCTCAAATAACCAAATTGTAATTCTGCTTCCAGATTCATTTAAGAATCAGAAGTCAGTTCGTGTGACTCTTGAAAATACCATGAGCAGAAAGGAGAAACTTTCTCTTTTGCGTTCAGCTTCAAATGATCCTATGTTTTTGGCGGATATTCAATCTGTTCAATCAGATTTTGAAGGAGTAGAGTTTGAGAATTTATGATTGTTAAGAAATGGGAGATTTACCGAGCCAATTTAGATCCAGTGATTGGTTCTGAGCAAGGTAAAACCAGGCCTGTATTAATTATTAGTGAAGATTCAGTCAATCAAGTTCTTAATACTGTAAATGTTCTTCCAATCACTTCAAAAAAACAGGGAAGGATAATTTATCCGAATGAAGGCCTACTGACTTCTTTTGATTCGGGATTACCCAATGAATCAATTGTTTTGTGCCATCAGATCAGAACTTTAGATAAAGTTCGGCTGTCAAAAATATATGGCGAAGTTAAAGATCCGATAAAACAATTTGAAATTGAAGATGCACTTACTTTCCAATTGGATTTAGGTTAATGAGATTTAATTAATAGCCATCAAAACCGGTATCACCTACCGGTTTTTTTATGCCCAAACCTCAGAATTGTGCAGTCGAGAGACCGCAACCCATTTCCTTTCAGACGGAATCGTCTGGTTATCCAAACACAATACTAATATTGCAGCCTTATTCCAGCCATGACCTCCGCTCAATTTGAAACGCTTTTCTCGCAATGGTATGCCCCGCTTTGCCGGGTTGCCTACCGGATGGTGCGGGACAAAGACGCAGCGGAAGATCTGGTGCAGGAAGTGTTTGTGAAATACTGGGAGCGAAACCGGGACTTCAATGCCGATGAGCATCCCAAAGCCTATCCCACTTGTACGTAGAGTTAGCGCAGCGATCTACGGACGTGATATAAGAGGTAGGTTGGAAACAGGTAGTCAAACTTGCTGCTCAAACTTTTCGGATTTTGCTTACCCAATACAGCTTTTGTTGTGTTAAAGTCGAATTGAGATTTGGCCAATTATATAGCTACCGGGACGGAGTCCCACTTGTCCGTAGAGTTAGCGCAGCGATCTACGTACGTGATATAAGAGGTAGGTTGGAAATCAAGCCGAAGGCATGAGACTCTGTCCCGGTAGCGAAATGCAACTCTAACGAATGACACGAAAGTTGATAACATATAAACAGTTGCATTTGGTGTTTGGCCGATGAGATCATCTTATTGAAAACAAGATTGTGATTCCATTTTATCAGCATTATCAGATCTTTACATTGCACCGGTATTCAAAACTCAAAATATGTTTCGTTCCGGTTACCAGATTCGGAATCAGCAAGGTATCCACTTTGTTACTTGCACAGTTATTCAATGGGCTGATATTTTTTCAAGACCTTTGTTTGCCGACATCATTGTCGAAAGTTTGAAGTTCTGTATCCAGGAAAAAGGATTGAATGTTCATGCTTGGGTAATTATGTCTAATCATATTCATTTGGTTGTGAGTGCGAGAGAAGGGTTTTTGCTTTCTGATATTCTAAGGGATTTCAAAAAATTTACGGCAGGTAAAATTCGTAAAACACTGAATGAAACAAAAGAAGAATCCAGGAAAAGCTGGCTATTGTGGTTGTTTAAAAGTGCCGGGAAGGAGAATACCCGAAATGAGGAATTCCAGTTTTGGATTCAGGACAACCATCCAATAGAACTCAATAATTATGAACGAAAAAAACAAAAGATGAACTACTTGCATATGAATCCAGTGAGGGCAGGCTTGGTTTGGGAGCCTTGCCAATATCGCTATTCATCTGCCTGCGACTATATGGATAACCGAAAAGGATTGATCGATATTTCCTTTATTTGAAAGTTGAATAAACTTCTGGCAAATTTTTATTGCTACCGGGACGGAGTCCCTGCTTTCTATTCTAAGTTCGTAGAACCCTTCGGAATTCTACGAACAAGAAGGGATTTGGCCAATTATATAGCTACCGGGACGGAGTCCCTGCTTTTTATTCAGAGTGCGTAGTCTCGCTTCGCAAAGACTACGCACAAGATGTTTAACCGTCCTATTTACCGCCTGCGTCGATTTCACCAGCCGGCTCTGCAAATCGTCGATCCTGCAAAAACTCCGTGTCCGTCAGTGTTTTGAGAAATGCCACCAGATCGGCACGTTGGTTACGGGTGAGGCCCGTGTTTAGTTTTACGTCCGGGTCCACGTTGGGGCCATGGAAGTTGCCTTTGCCATAATGCTCCAGCACCTGCTGCAGATTGCGAAACCGTCCATCGTGCATGTAGGGATAGGTCATTTCGACATTCCGCAGGCTGGGGACTTTAAACTTCATCCTGTCGGTAGCCTGACCTGTAATATGGGCCCGGCCACTGTCCTGAATGGCGGTGTCGGGAGGCAAGCCAATGTTCCGGAAACTGTAATCGGTAAACAGCGGCTCCGGATGGCAGGAGGAACACCGATTCCGAAACAGAATCAGTCCCGTCATTTCCTGCCCGGTGAGCGATTCTTTACCTGCTACATATCGATCGTATTTCGAGTTCACCGAAACCAGCATTTGGGTAAACTGGGCAATGGCTTTGAGCATTCGTTCGGTACTGACGGTGCCGTCGCCAAAGGCTTTTTTGAACAACGCAGGGTAGGTTTTACTGGCCTGCAGTTTGGTGAGCAGTCCCGGCAGATCCTGGTCCATTTCCTTTGGATGGGTGATGGGCGCAATCGGGAAAACATCGAGGTGGTTCACGCCTCCGTCCCACATAAAATGCGGTTGCCAGATCACGTTCTGAATGGCGGGTACATTCCGGTTTCCAATCTGCGAACGGATGCCATGACTCAGACTGTGGTCGATGTGGGCAAACGCCGCAAACCGCTGGTGGCAGGAACCGCAGGACGTCGAACTGTCTTTCGAAAGGATGGGGTCGTAAAACAATTTTCGCCCCAGGATAAATCCGTTTGGTGTGGGCGGGTTCAGGTTTCGGTCGTAAACCGGCTTTGGGAATCCGGCCGGAATCGAAAGCCGGAGGTCTTTTTTCCGGATCCGGTTCTGCTTGTCCATCACCATAAATCCGGTTGTGACCAGAACCAGGATAAGGATGATGGATGTGAGAAGCGCATTTTTCATAATCCGTTTTGAATGCGGGTTACGGAAAAAAGGTGGAGGACATTGTTGGCAATACCGGCGGCTTTATCAGCATCCACCACCATGGGTGTTTTCGAAAAATCAATTGGGTGTGGGGCCGAAAGAAGATTGGCGGCATCGGCTTTGATGCCGAGCGTTGATTTTGTTTTGGAATGAATCTGAAGTCCTGGCGTTTCCAGACGAATGGTGCGCAAGTGGTTGTTCGGTTGTTTAAAGCCACCGATGTGATACTCCAGTTTATGGCCAGGGGCGGTTGATTGTGGAGAGATACCGTCCAGCTTTAGAAAAATATAGCCGGTGTTCCATGCCCATAACATGCCTTTGGCCGGGTCGAGTGCATCTTTTTGTATGCCGGAGCAATTCCGGGCGCTGTCCACACCGATCAGAAATTCGATTCGGGAATAATTCCCTTCCGGTAGATTGGGTAGTTGAATTTTCCTGCTGTCTGGTTCTTCTTCGTTCAACAGAAAATAACCCGGAACCGACACCGACTTTCCGTCCGTTTTCACGAGGTGAATGTTGCTCACGTAGTATTTGAAAGCGGTAATCTGAAAGGGTTGCTGAAGTGAATTCCGGTAGGTCACCGAATCAAGGACCAATTCCTGATCTCCAAAAAAATGGTTGAATTGAATTACGAGTTCACCATCCTTTTTTCTCTCCGTTTCCCGAAAGGAGAAACTCGGAACGGTGAAAAGACAGAATAATATGGTTACTGGTAAAAGGTGTCTCAAACGCAAATTCTGCCTGGCTAAAAATCAATCTCGCAATATATGATGAATGACCTCAGTCACAATTTTATAACCGTAAACCCTTGAAATCTCTGGGTAAAAAAATGATGATTTCACTCTTAATTCTTAATTCTTCACTCTTAACCACTAACCACTAATCACTAATCACTAACTCCTAAAACACCCTCGACACATTAAACCCAATCCGCACCTGTCCTTTACCCCAGTTGCCTGTCGTGTAGGGGAGGGCCTGTACTTCGTTGATTCCGTATGAGTTGGTGCAGAAAATCTGGAAAACGTGCCCTCCGGTTTCCATGTCAAAGCCCAGGGAGAAACTATCGTGCAACTCCGACATATCCCGCTGGTATTGGAAGGTCTTGAATCCATATTCTCCCGTAATGGCCAGCCATTTAGTGAACTTGAATCGTGCCATTACCGGTACAAAAAACATGTCGTTTTTGTCGGAAAGCTTTTGCACCAGATTGTAGTGAATAAAGGTAGGGGCCGCCTGAAAACTGAATCGTTTCGAAAACTTCCGGGCCATAATCAGTTGGGCCATATAAGAGAAACGGCTCTCTGTGTAGGGATACTTTGCATCGGCGGTTCCTTTATTCGGGTCCTTGTCTGTCTGTACATTCATCGAACCTACAAAAGCCATAGAGAGTGGACTTCCCTGAGCCGATTGTCTTAAAAACCGGTATTTGGCAAAACCATCCACTATCTTTTTGTTGGCCGACCGTCCGATTCCCAACGTTAGATCGTCCATCAAACTGTAGTCAAACCCAATCCGGATATTGGCCGGACCGTCAATTCCCCAGAGGTTTTCCTGTCCTGATTTCAATTCCCCAAACCGGTGTGCGATGTGCAGTTTCAAGGTTCCCTTTTTGTGCATTTGAATCGTGTGAAAGTTCACGAGTCGGGTTCCGGCAAAACTGGAATCGGCGTACTGTCGTTTGGAGTAGACGCGTCCCGTTGTGGTATCGTTGCCCTGCGTGGTTTGGGCATGGGTTTGTCCCAAAACAAAAAGCAGTGCAGGTAAAAGGATGAGTTGTTTCATGAAAATGTCTTGGTCATTTTTCCGGGACTCCATTCTGAATCCATAAATCAATTTTGTTGATTTCACAGTCCCGTATTTTCGAATTGGGCGGCATTGCCGAAGCCCCTGATTCATGACGGATACTCTTTAAAAACTTCGGATTGGTGCTGTAATCGGCCACCTGTTGGTAGGTCCCGAGCAAAATGCCACCAGAAGGATTCGAACCCGAATGGCAGGAAACGCAGTTGTCTTTCATGATCAGCACGATGGACTGGTCAAACGTAGCCGCCAGTGTGGTATCGCATGGATCCGGATTATTGGGATGAAGTTCGTTGAGCTTATCGTAGTAACAGGCCTGAAACGAAAGTGCCAGAAGGCATAGGATAAGGAATGGAGCTTTCATGGATCAGTTGTTTTTAGCGCCTTGTAAAATCCAGGTATAAATCAGTCCTAGTTGCTCTTCGGTCATCGGCTGATCGGGTGGGGGAGGCATAATCCGGAAATCTTCCAGGTAAATCATATTCTTGTACAGCTCACTTTGGTGAGGCTTTTTCGCGGTCACCTTTTTGCTGATTTCATCATATGTTCGCAATGAAAACAACTCTCCGCTACCGGTGTGGCATCCCGATTTGCCGCAGTTGCTTTGAATGATGGGCTGAATGCGTCCCGCGAAACTCACCTCGGGAAGACTGGCGGCATCGGGTTCGTGACGGCAGGAGGATAATCCCGACAGTGTCCACATCGCAACAATTGTGAACGAGTTTTTGTGAAATAATGATTGGTTGAAAAGAAGCATGATGGCCTTTCTTTCAGATACGTTGAACCACCCTCAAATGTTGTCTATTACCAAAGAAAGGGCAACGATTTCAGAAATTTATGCAAAGCAACACTTCCTGTTCACAGTTTGGTAAAAAATGATGCGGCAATCCTCAAAAACCCGTCTTTACTTTGCCTCGAAAGAAAGAGGAGCGATTCCCTTTTTCAAAATACGAGAAAATGAAAACAGTTTGTGTGTATTGTGCATCGAGTCCCCTTATCCGGGAAGAGTTTTTTGAAGCCACCCGGAAGCTTGCCGGATATCTGGTGGAGGAAAATCTGGACGTGGTTTTTGGCGGTGGTTCCCAGGGATTAATGGGACAACTGGCCGATACCGTCCTTGAGAAAGGTGGTCACATTACGGGAGTGATGCCCAATTTTATGAAAGAGGTGGAATGGGATCACAAAGGCGTGAAGCATTTTCATTTCACCGAAACCATGCACCAACGGAAGCAGACGTTTCTCGATAAGTCAGACGGACTGATAACCCTCGCCGGTGGATGCGGTACATTTGAGGAATTGCTCGAAGCCATTACACTCAAGCGACTGGGAATCTTCAACAAACCCATCGTCATTCTCAATACCGACGGCTATTACGACTCAATGAAAGAAATGTTGGAACGCTCCATTGCCGAGAAATTTATGACGGAAGCACATGGGAAAATGTGGACCTTTGTCAACGAACCCGAAGAAGTGATTCCGGCATTAAAGGCGGGTT
>CAMCXM010000049.1 GCA_945883425.1 Spirosoma fluviale | reverse complement strand
GTCTCTTCGGTCGCAGAATGGGCGATATGTAATTGATGAAGAAGACATTGATTTGATTTCCAATTCGAAAGACATTTTCAGTGCCAAGAGCCTGGTGGCTAAATCGTCGGATCAGAAAAATGTGGCCTTTCTGATGGGCGATCCGGTGTTTTATTCAAATGAGAGTCGTATAGAAAAAGATGATGTGGAAACCATTGCCAAACTTCCGGGTACAAGAGAAGAGGTAACAGAGATCAATAAAATCCTGAAAAACAGTCGGTGGGAAACGAAAAGTTATACGGGTGCTGATGCAAATGAAGACATCATCAAGTCTGTTTATAATCCTCGGATTCTTCACATCGCCACACATGGTTATTTCCTTGAAGATCTGAACGATGGAACAGAGAGTACTTCTTTTAGCATGATCAACCAGAACAAGGCTGTTGAAAATCCCTTGCTTCGTTCGGGTTTATACCTCAATAAAGCAGGTGATATTGTTGACGAGAGTGCAAAATCCAAATCTCCACAACTGGGAGATGGATTGCTGACAGCTTATGAAGCCATGAACCTGAACCTGAATGCGACGGATCTGGTTGTTCTTTCTGCCTGCGAAACGGGTAGGGGAGAAGTTCAGGTGGGAGAAGGAGTATATGGATTGCAGCGAGCGTTTCAGATTGCAGGTGCCAAAGCCGTGATCATGAGTTTGTTCAAAGTTTCCGATTCTGCCACTCAGGAATTGATGAACATTTTTTACAGGAACTGGATTGGAAGAGGAATGGACAAACGGAAGGCATTTATTGAAGCGAAAAAAGAATTGATGAAGACCAAGCCTCAACCCATTTATTGGGGTAGCTTTGTAATGGTTGGTGTTGGATAAATATGGAAAAGTCAGAATCAGGAAAAGAAGCACAAAAAGTGACAAAAGCATTTTTGCTTTTTCTTGATGCTCAATTCATCGATGTGAGAGCAGGGAATTCAATATACCATTTTGCAGGACCAGAGTTTGCAGATTCCGTCCGTTTATCGGGAATTCAACTTGACCAGAACCTGTTATTGATCACAAATCAAACAGCTTTACAGCATTCAGATTCCCGTTTGCTGCAGTCATCCAAAATGATACTTCTGAGTGGAGTCGAAACGGTCTCTTCCATTGCGGCCCGATTCGGGATGAACCATTCTGAATTCACCCGTTTTTTTAAACTTTATGTGGGAATCAGCCCCGAAAAATTCCGTGAACAAAGCCGGATGTAATTCTGGTTATGTAAGGCTCTGAAAGTTCGCTTTAGGGTAATTTCATCATTTACTGAATTGTTGGCAAGCACACCATCACACGCTTGTAAATGAAACCCAATCTTCCGTGACCTTTTCAGGAAAATATGTCGACAAATGAATTGGAGCATCTTGATTGTTTTCCAACAAAAAACCCTCTGTTTTTGGCAGAGGGTTTTTTGTTGGAATTAGTTGGTGATTAATCTTTAATGAAGGTCTGAACTGCTCGTCTTCCGTTTTCGGTAAAGGTTACAATCTGATACATTCCTCTTGGCAGATTTCTCACAGAATAGGTAAATGAACTTTTGCTGGCAGGAAGATCGACATGATCCAGTTTCTGGCCCAGCATATTCACGATTTCAAACGAGTGAACGTTGTTTTTCCATTCGATTTGCAAATCAGTTCTGGCTGGATTCGGATATACCACCATTTGGTTTTCTTCTACCCGATTGTCAATGCCAGTAAAGATCTGTGCGGTACAGGTACTGGTTTTTTTGCATCCCGATGCAAAGGTTACTTCTACACAATACTCGCCACTTTCCGTCATAACATAGGTTGAACTGTTGGCACCCGGAATCGGGTTGCCATTGAGTTTCCACTGCCAGCTGGTCGCTCCTGATGCGAAGCATGTGAGTGTGTTTAGGTTGGCTGTGTAGGTTACAGGGGCAAGCGTAAGTACGGAAACTACTTTAGTGTCTGTACGGGTACAACCGTATTTATTCACAGTGTATGTAAGTGTCGAATTTCCGGATGCGCCTGCTGAATATGCTCCTCCGGACGTAACACCTGTACCTGTCCATGTACCACCTATCGGAATGCCTGTGAATGTGGCACTTCCATTTGGACATAAGGCAGTATCCAAACCTGCATTCGGTGCAAGTGTCATAATCTGAAGGCGGATTGCCTGTGAAAATACCTGGTTAGATGTCAGACAGTTTCCTGTAACGGACAGGCGAAGGCGGATGGAATCGGTGGATACCAGATTGCTCAAGGTAAGCACTTGAGTCGTTTGTCCGTTGATAGCAGTCGTGTTTTTAAACCATGCGTACTGCGGATTTGTACCACCTCCGTTGTTGAGAAGTGCTGTAAACGTAACGGCCTCTCCTGCACAGGAAGTGTCGTTCTGAGCATTGGATTCAATTACGGCAGTCGGTGTTTTCGGATTGTTGACCGTCATCACAACCTGAGAAGAGGTGTCAGAATTCAAATCCCCGCAGGTCAGTGAAGAAACCAGAATCACTTTGAACTTGTCGCCCGTTACCAAAGAACTGGTGCTGTATGTTGCATTTGTGGCGTTCAGAATGAGTGTGTCATTTTTCAGCCACTGATAAGTTGGAGTTGATCCACCATTGGTAGGGTTGGCCGTAAATGTGACGGATGTCCCAAGGCATGGAGTAGCAGTTGATGCACTTGCTGTTACAGATGCTGGTAAGATCACAATTGGACTAATGGCAAGATTGCTTACCGGACCGAATCCACACGCATTCTCCAGATTTACAGAGATGTTGCCAGCTGTTCCTCCAAACCTGATTTTAATGGCATTGGAATCTGGATTTGATAAAATGGTTGATCCAACTGGAATTGTCCAGTTGTAGCCTGATATTCCGGAAACTGGCGTGATTGAAAAATACTGGGTACTGTCATTGATACATAAAGTCTGAATTCCTGTAATTGTTCCGGCTGATGTGGGGAGTCCATTGATTTTTGGTGCATTCAATATCTGGCTGCTGGTACGAACCGGATTGGAACTGATCACCCGGAATTTATAACCGTTTCCGGAGGCTGTCACAGGAATGGTCGCCAAAATCGTATCAGAATTCGTTGCCGTCACTGTTCCAACTACAACAGGATTGGTAAATTGCCCGGAAGCGTTTGACATTTGGAGACTGAAAACATTACCAGCGTTGTAGGTTGTTCCTGCGGGATCGATGGCAACTTTTATGTTTTGTCCGGCACATACGGCTGTATCTGAAACGGACATTGGAATACTGGCAGTTGTTGGGGCCGTCAACCGAAAGTTCACATTTGAAAGATCAAAGAAGATATTGCCGATCGATTCAATGAGAACCCGGCAGGTGGTGCTGGCAATCACTGGCATGGTAACCAATTGGGTTCCGTCGTTTTGCGTGCTGTCTGCCAGAATATACGGGAAGGTAACCCCGCCATCGCTTGACATTTTGATCCGTACAAAAGGTGAATTGAAAGGCGCCGAAGCGGTACTTCCAGCTGTCCATGTTATAGTTTGGCTGGAACCACCTTCCCAAGCAATGTTGGTATTGGGTGAAGAAACGGCAAAAGCTCCACCTGTGGCATTGACCGACAAACTGATAGAACCGGACGTAGATCCACCGGCACCAGCGTTGTTGTCACGAACCGTCACTTTAAATGTCAATGCTCTTGCATAACCAGCAAGTTTTTCTCCGATTACGGTTGCATTGGCACGAATGGATGACCATTTCGGAAATACCCGATCACGCTCCGGTACTGGAGAAAAAGATCGGAATGTTGGGGCTGTGCCTGTTGCAGAAGCGGGTGCTCCTCCTGTTCCAAGATCACTTTCTTCCCAGCAATAACTCAAAACATCATTATCTGCATCGGTTGCCTGACTGGACGTAATTTTAAAATTCGTATTGATCGGTATTACAAAACCACCTTGAATAGCAGGTAGTTCAGGAGCAGCGTTTCCTGTTTGTGTTTTTACCGGGCATGAATTCCCTCCACCAGAATTGGTGTAGGTCACAATATCCTGATAGCTTTTGAAGTGAAAATAAGCATTGGAGTTCGCTTGCAAGTTATCTGCTCCGCAAATACCAGCGTAAGCCATAATGGTGGTTCCGCTGCCGGGTTCATAAGCAGAGTTGGCAGATCGGTTTCCACCACTGCAACTTCCGGTCACACTGTTGAATGTGTGGTTGCCTCCAAACTGATGACCTATTTCATGGGCAACGTAGTCGATGTCAAACGGATCGCCAACCGGGGAATTGGATCCGGTCACACCTCTTGCTTTTTGTGATGCGGTACATACAACACCCAGTCCGGCGATTCCACCGCCACCTGTACTGAAAACATGGCCGATGTCATAATTTGCCGTACCGATCAGAGTCGTCACATTTGTTTGGTTCTGACCAAGCATGGTTCCACCGCTGTTATTTGTGTATGGGTCAGCAGTAGTACTTGTGTAAATCAGTAGATTATTGTTTGCAACCAGGATTAGTCTTACACAAACGTCTGTTTCGTAAAGACCGTTCACTCTGTTTAAAGTAGTCACGATTGCAGATGCAGCCTGACTGGCGCCACCGTGAAAGGTTGTGTATTCACCCGTTGCAGCAATGGCAATACGATAGGTTCTGAGAGTAGCTCCTGTAGCAAATACAGAATTTGAACCACCTGAAGATTTTTGTGTCAGGTCATGATCGTGCTCTCCATCTACACCGTATTCAACAAAAGGTCCTTTTGTAGCAGGATCCAGATCTGTTCTATTGTAAATCTGATAGTATTGAGAATCTCCATGAAAAACCGGATCCGCATAGTATGTTCCGCTCAATGTTTTGACCTGGTAATGAAATCCGAAAAGCGTAAAATCAACTTTTACGGTGGCAAAGGGATCATCAATTCCCTGGCCAGTATAGGTTTTTACAAAATCCCATTTCGACATAAGGCCCGCTTCCATAATGTCGTATTCAGCAAACGCAAATTTCTGGAAGCTGCCATCTGGTAACGGAAGTGATATCACTTTCCCATAGTTTCTGATTTTGCCTTTCTTTTCTTTCGGAGATAAAGCAAACTCAGCTTTTAGCGCAGCCACATTCAGCTGGTAGGTTTGCGCTTTTACTGGTTTGAGGTAATTTGGATGTTCTGACTTTAAAGTCGCTCGTTCTACCGATTGCCAGATGGGGTCGTTTGCGAATACCTGGATACTGAGAAATGCGAAAAACAGAAAACTAATTGAACGTTTAAGTGGATGGTGACCTAATAACATTGGTGAAAATTAATCAATAGACAAATTATTTTGAAGTTTCGCAAGATTGCATTTCTGCCTAAGTCTTGAAAATAAAATAGGTGAAACCCGAGCAATAATCGGAGTTTATGGAAAAAAATATCCCAAAGTCGTTGATTGGTCTATCGGTTTACAGGAGATTAGAAAAATGACCGCAGAGCCAAATAACGGACTGCCGAGATTCAAAGATCAAACTACTACGAACGCCTGAGTGTCAATAAGCCTCCGATTCGGAAGGGAACTGCTTCTTTTTAACATCATCTACATAATGCGTTACAGCCTCTGTAATGATCGTATGAAGATCCGCATACTTTCGCAAAAACCTCGGTTTAAATTGGTTGGTAATCCCCAGGAGATCATGGGTAACAAGAACCTGTCCGTCTACATGCGGCCCGGCTCCGATGCCAATCACAGGGATATTCAATTTTGAAGATACTTCTTTGGCCAGACGGGATGGAATTTTTTCGAGCACAATTGAAAAACACCCACATTGCTCCAGCAAAAGGGCATCTTCCATTAGTTTATTCGCTTCTTCTTCTTCTTTAGCACGGACGGTATAGGTTCCGAATTTATAAATGGATTGGGGAGTAAGTCCCAAATGGCCCATAACAGGCACACCCGCACTCAAAATACGGATGATGGAATCTTTAATTTCAGCTCCCCCTTCCATTTTAACTGCATGGGCTCCGGTTTCTTTCATAATCCGGATGGCGGAACGAAGGGCTTCGGAGCTGTTTCCCTGATAAGATCCGAATGGCAGATCCACCACAACGAGAGAGCGCTTAATTGCACGCACCACTGAGGATCCATGATAAATCATTTGGTCGAGCGTGATCGGAAGAGTTGTTTCGTGACCAGCCATGACATTCGATGCCGAATCACCAACCAACAAGACATCGATCCCGGCTTCATCCAGAATGCTGGCCATGGAAAAATCGTAGGCGGTAAGCATTGAAATCTTTTCGCCTTTTGATTTCATTTCCTGCAAAGTGTGGGTGGTTATCCGTTTGGAATCTGTACGTACTGCCGACATGCGCTTGTTGTTGTGAGGGCTCAAAGAAAGGAACTTTACCGGATACGGTGAAAGGATTCGGTAAAGATTTGCGATTTCTGATGACCAGACTGAAAAAGCAATACAATGGTGAGAAAGAGGAAAGTATCCTTCCTCTCCATCCGCGTTTCTATTTTTGAAATCCAGCCAACAACTGTTCGTTGAACTGAATATCCGGATTCACAATTGTAATATGGCTTTTGGTGTAAAATGGCAGTCGAACATGTCGGAGATGTTCCAGCGTTATACAGATTTCCTCCCGTGTTTTTCCCTTTAGAATGGGCCTTTTTGATATTCCGTTTTCTGATAATCGTAAGGCAATTTCTTTCGGCGGAACATCCAGAAAAACGCTCATTCCCAGAGAATTCATCAATACCATGTTATTAAAAAAACAGGGTGTACCTCCGCCTGTTGCAATCACCGCTTTTTGAATGGTTCGGGTCTTTTCAAGGTATTTCTGTTCGATTTCCCTGAATTTGCTTTCACCAAGACTGCTGAAAAGTTCGGTGATTCGTGCGCCTTCACCCGCCTCAATCATGTGATCAAGATCATAAAAAGGCAGGTTCAGAACGTGGGCAAATTTTTTACCCAGGGTACTCTTTCCGCAGCCAGGCAGCCCAATGAGAAAAAATATCATAGCCGAAAAAAAATGAAAGTCAAAGGTAGCAGGATAAGTGAACTAAGCAAGAGGTCGCGAATTGGTTCCGGCAGGTTGAAAAAAATACATTCTATTTCCGTATTTGAAGCGAAATTGCGGTTTCAAAAAACCATCAACCATGCTGATATCCGGAAAATCGGTGCGAGTATTTTTTCTGACCCTGGTCTTCCTTGTTGCCGGTAAAAGTATTTTTGCCAACACCCTTCTGATTCCAATGGATGAGGAACAGAAAAATCATTTGAAAGCATATGGTATAGCCTACTGGACTCTTTCGAAAGAAGTAGAAGTGGACTGGCTCCTCAATTACAGAGGTGGAAGTTTTGCCTGCGCCGCTTTGCCTGCCATTGAAAATGAATGCATCATACGAGGCGTGACCTATCAGTTGATTTCCGATCCGGCTTATTCCCAGATTCAAAGTCAGATCCAGGCCCCGGATGTGAATATGGAAATCATGCATCTCCAGAAACCTCCGAAGGTCGCAGTGTATTCTCCCAAAAGCAAAAAACCATGGGACGATGCCGTTACTCTGGTTCTTACCTATGCTGAAATTCCATACGATCTGGTGTTTGACATTGAAATTATGGACGGCCTCCTTGCCAAATATGACTGGCTTCACCTGCATCACGAAGACTTTACCGGACAGTACGGAAAGTTTTTTCCGAGTTTCGGCCACGAAGCCTGGTACAAACAACAGGTGGCTGAATACGAGTCTGTGGCAAAAAAATACGGTTACTCAAAAGTATCGCACCTCAAACTGGCAGTGGTAAAGAAAATAAGGGAATACGTAGCCGGTGGCGGATTTCTCTTCGCCATGTGTTCGGCAACCGATACCTACGACATTGCACTTTCTGCGGAAGGACTTGATATTTGTGGTGAAGTGTACGATGGCGATGGCCAGGATCCATCGGCACAAAATAAGCTCAATTACGAAAACTGCTTTGCGTTTAAAAACTTCCGGACATCCACCAATCCGTTTGAATACGAATTTTCCAACATCGACAACCAGCCATTTGAGCGTGGCCTGACCGAACAGAATGATTATTTTAAACTGTTTCAGTTTTCGGCCAAATGGGATCCGGTTCCATGTATGCTCACTCAGAATCATACCCAAACCATCAAAGGTTTTATGGGGCAAACAACAGGTTTTAAATCGAAACTGGTGAAATCAGAAGTGCTGGTGATGGGAGAAAATAAGTCCATCGGTGAAACGAAATACATTCACGGTACCGTTGGCAAAGGAACCTGGACGTTTTATGGAGGTCATGATCCCGAAGATTATGAGCACAGAGTACACGAAGAACCAACTGATCTCAACCTTCATCCTAATTCTCCTGGATATCGGTTGATTCTGAACAACATTCTTTTTCCTGCTGCCAAGAAGAAGAAAATGAAGACATAAAAAAGGGAAAGATTTGTGGTCCTTCCCTTTTTGGTTTTGTTGACTTTAGTTGCTGAACATCTCTTTCATCTTCTCGAAAAACCCTTTTTCAGATTTTCCGGGACTCGGAGAGAAGTTGGGTGAGGATCGTAATTTCTCAAGCAATTCCACTTCTTCTTTCGTGAGTGTTTTCGGCGTCCACACATTTACATGAATCAGGTGATCGCCTCTGCCATAGCCATTGATGTCGCGAATTCCTTTTCCACGAAGACGGAGTATTTTTCCGCTCTGTGTTCCCGGATCGATTTTGATTTTTACTTTTCCATCGATCGTGTTCACTTCCATGCTGGCTCCCAACGCGGCATCGGCCATATTCAGATACAGTTCTGAAATGATGTTGTTGCCATCTCGTTTCAGATCGTCGTCGTCGGCCTCTTCGATGAGAATGAGCAGGTCACCTGCAATTCCACCGCCCGGGGCTTCATTTCCTTTTCCCGACATACTCAATTGCATTCCGTCCTGAACACCGGCTGGTATTTTTACGGACAGCACTTCTTCTCTTGCCATCAGCCCGTTTGCATCTGAGCCGGGAGGCCGTTGGTCAATGCTTTGTCCGGCTCCGCTGCAGGATGGACAAGTGCTCGACGTTTGCATCCGGCCCAAAGGGGTATTCATGACGCGTGACACCTGGCCGGAACCCTGACAGGTTGGGCAGTTTTTAAACGTCACACCCGGAGCGGCTACCATCCGGTTTACTTTGATTTTCTTTTCAACGCCTTCTGCCACTTCTTTCAAAGTGAGCTTCAGTTTGATGCGAAGGTTGGAACCCTTTCGCATTCGCTGGCCTCTTCCGCCGCCACCTCCGAAAAATGATCCGAAAGGTGAGTCTTCACCGAAAATATCACCGAACCGGGAGAAAATATCGTCCATACTGGCGCCGCCGTAGCCTGCACCTCCACCCATTCCTTCATGGCCAAACTGGTCGTAGCGAGCTTTTTTCTGAGGATCACTCAAAACTTCATAGGCTTCAGCTCCTTCTTTGAATTTGTCTTCCGCCTCGGCGTTGTCCGGATTTTTGTCGGGGTGAAACTTAATGGCGTGCTGTCGGTACGCTTTTTTGATTTCTTCCGGAGTAGCCGATTTAGTGACGCCCAGAATTTCGTAATAGTCTCTTTTTGCCATGAAGTGTTAAAATTTTAAGCGCCAATGATCACTTTGGCAAATCGAATGGTTTTATCGTTCAGTGTGTAGCCTTTTTCCACTTCGTCAATCACCTGTCCCTTTTGTTCGGGAGTCGGTGCCGGAAACTGAGTAATGGCTTCCTGTAATTCCGCATCGAATGGCTGGCCGATGGATTCCATCGCTTTTAAGCCTTTCTGAGAAAGTGTTTTGGACAGTTTCTGGTAAACCAGATCCACTCCTTCTTTCAAACTGGCAATGTCAGATGCCGATTCAATCGCTTTCATGCTCCGCTCAAAATCGTCGATCACTGGAAGAAGATCTTTCATCAATCCTTCCGTAGCAGTACCAATTAAAGCGATTTTTTCCTTGGACGTCCGTTGTCTGTAATTTTCAAATTCTGCGTAAAGCCGGACGTATTTGTCTTTCCAGTCCGCTGCTTCCGCCTTCAGTTTGTCGGTTTCCGATACTTCTTCAACCTGACTTTCTGTCGAATCGACAGGGGTTTCTTCCGACTGATTCTCCATGATTTCGGTGGTTTCGTCCTGTTTGAGTTCGTTGTTTTCCAAAGGATTGCCTTTTTTTTCCATGTCAGTAGTTATCTGATTTTTGATCAGCATCCAAAACTTATCAAGGATTACGCCATTTTCATTTGGGTGACAATTGGGCAGAATTTCCATTCAAATCCCATAAGAATCAGGAATTGTGTTCAATTTTGGCTCATGGAAAAAATCAGATTGTGTTTTGCCACCAACAATTCCCATAAGCTGGACGAAGTTCGGGCTATGCTTCCTTCTCAGTTTGAAATTGTGTCCCTCCGTGATATCCAGTGTTTTGACGAATTGCCTGAAAACCAGCGGACCATAGAAGGGAACGCTCTCGAAAAAGCAAGGTTCATTTTTGATAAATTCGGGATTGATTGTTTTGCGGATGATACCGGTCTGGAAGTGGAATCGCTGGGAGGTGAGCCGGGAGTTGACACCGCACATTATGCCGGTCCTGAAAGAGATGCCGACAAAAACATGGCGCTTCTTCTGGCAAATCTGGAAGATAAGGTCAACCGCAACGCCCGCTTCAAAACGGTTTTTTCCTTATTCTGGCATGGTGAAATGTATCATTTCGAAGGCCTTGTTCCAGGACGGATCGGATTGGAGAAAAAGGGTGACCAGGGTTTTGGTTATGATCCCATTTTTATTCCGGACGGTTTCTCTCAGACCTTTGCTGAGCTGGGCACCGATATAAAAAACCGACTCAGCCACAGAGCCGCCGCAACCCGGCAACTGGCTGCATTTCTCGCCGGGTAACAAGTAGGGCAGTATCTCTATCTCGAATTTTCTATTTCAGACTCAAAATCCAGCGGACCATTTTTTCGATTTTGTCCTTTTTTAAATGTGATTGAGGCGCCATAGCGTAATCTCCCCAAACGCCGGTTCCGCCATTGTATACTTTCTCTACCAGTCTTTTAACTGTAGCCGGATCGCTTTTGTATTTCTGTGCGACCAATCGGAAAGCTGGCCCCAGAACTTTATCATTCTCTTTGTGGCAGGCCAGACACCCGGAAGGTCCAACCAGACGACTGCCTTCCAGAAGGATTTTTGCTTTTGAATCAGGTTTTGACATTTTATTTTCTTTACCCAAAGAATCTCTCCTTGAAAGGATGATTGATCCCTCTGAACGGAAGTTCTTTCTCCCACGCTTACGATTGAAATTCTTCTTGTGTAAAACAGATTTAGAAAGAGAAGGATGAAGAACTTCCGAAGTGTTACCAATGGATTTTAGATCCGGAACAGAAAGGGGTTGTACTTGGTTCATCGCCTGGCGGACGGAGCTTTTTAAAATCCTGAAAAACTCAGGTGGGATGATTTCAAAGCCATTTTTAGATGGTTCAAACCATGACAAGCAGAGTTCTTTATTCGGTTCTGGATCTTTTTTGAAATGACGGATCAAAATAGAATGCGGCCCCGCATCCAGATCAAATTCCGCTTCTGATTCTGTGCTTTTGTGGACTCCGTCGTTGTTCACTACTTTTTTTCCATCGATCCATAGGGCCGAACCATCCGAACTTCGAAGTTTGAAGAGATATGGGCGGTTTTCCGGGATCACAATTTCTCCTGAAACCTCCATCAAAAATGGAACTTGCCCGGCGAACGAAAAATTCTTCAACAGATCGGATACTTCTACCTTTTCCAGAATGGATGCGTTGTAAAATGTATCAACTTTTATTTCAATGAGTTTTTTTGCCTCGGGATTTGTAAACAGGTAAACTTTCGAAAGAAGCCCTGACTGAAACGAGGTGTCAGGTTTAATCTGTGCAGGAATCTGACAAAAGGTTGTCTGTATGCTGAACAGAAATCCCAGCATCGTACACCATGGAAGAATTGAACGGAGACTAATGCAGTATAATTTATTCATAACAGTCTTGCCGCCGGATCAAAGAGAATTTTTAGACATCGAGGCACATCCGGTTTTGTTTTCAGGAGGCCTGAAAAGAGCCAGATGAAGGTGAGAATCCGTAAGACCTTTGTCGTTTTGGTGGTCATAGTTTGTTTTGCAAAATAGAACAGAGAAATGATTCATTCTTCTAAGTTTAGAAAATGGCTGTACGTTTGCCTCAATGCCTCTATCCATTCCGGAATTTTCTTAAAAAGGCTTGTTCTATGACGAATTCGTACCTGCATATTCATCCTGAAGTTCAACAGGCTTTGAAAGATCAGAAACCTGTTGTGGCCCTCGAATCAACCATCATTTCACATGGAATGCCTTATCCCCGGAATGTTCAAACGGCACTGGAAGTTGAGAAGGTTATACGGGACGGTGGAGCGATTCCTTCTACCATTGCCATTCTGGACGGGAAACTTTGTGTGGGATTGAATGCTGACCAGCTGGAAAAACTGGGAAAGTCAGGCCATGAGGTTTGGAAAGTCAGTCTCCGTGATATGCCATATGTTCTTTCACAAAATCTGATGGGTGCCACAACGGTGGCGGCAACCATGCGGATTGCATCAATGGCTGGTATTCGTGTTTTTGTAACGGGTGGAATCGGTGGTGTTCACCGGGGTGCCGAAGACAGCATGGACATTTCAGCCGACTTAACCGAAATGGCACATACGTCTGTTGCCGTCGTTTCAGCGGGGGTGAAGTCGATACTCGATATTGGAAGGACACTCGAATACCTTGAGACTTTGGGAATTCCGGTTGTGACATATGGGCAGGACGCTTTTCCAAGTTTTTATTCCAGTAGGAGTGGGTTTAAAACTCCTCTTAGGCTGGACTCGGCTTCTGACATTGCCTCTATGATGAAGGCGAAATGGGAGATCGGTCTGGATGGTTCGGTGCTGGTTGCCAATCCGGTTCCGTCTGAGTTTGAAGTAACGCCGGAGGAAATTGAGAAACATATTCTGAAAGCTCTGGATGATGCCAACCGGCTGGGTATCCGAGGTAAAGAAGTCACTCCGTTTCTTTTGAAAACAATTGCAGAAAATACAGGTGGAGAAAGTCTGGATGCCAATATTGCTCTGGTAAAAAACAATGCTGTTCTCGGTACGGCAATTTCAGTTGCATTTTCTACTTGGTAAATTGGAGAAGAGTGATCTGGCTGTTCTTTCGAAAATCTGTAAGAATGAGAATTGTCTTCTATAAACGGTAGATGATTGTGATATGCGGATTTTTTTTTCTTAGGTTGCAACCAATTAACAAATGATTTTGTCATGTGATTGAAATCGTTTTTACACAATCAAATAGTTCTCAGAATGTTGATTTCCAGATGTCAGGAAGACCGGCACAGGGCCATCCTAAATAGGAGATCTGAAGAAGTTTGAAAGTGTATTAAGGATTCATAAACCATTGACAATATTGATAAACTTCTATGATCAAAAATCTACTTACCATAGTAATGGTACTGGCTGCACTGGGAGATGTGTTGGCAGGAAACAATCCTAAAAAGCGAGCTCGTTTGGATGTTCGCCAGCAGAAATTCAGTCGGGCAGAGCAGCAGTTGCAGCAGGCGAAAGCCGAGGCCCAATTGCTTTCAGGTGCCAATACGAGGCATTTTCAACAACCATCAAAACAAAGAGGTGGTGGTAACTCGGTTCAGGCATCAACTCTTACCTTTCTGGATCTTGGCCAATCGGTGAACGCTTTTACTTCCATCGGAGGTGGTCGCAATTATCTTTCTGTTGTTCCTGAGCTGAATGCTGTTGCCTTGATTCGGAGAGGAGGCCCAACTGATCCGGGTGGAACTTCCGATAATCCCGGAAACAAACTGTACATGGATCTCAACACCAAAGGAGGAGCTGACGGTTTCTGGCAGGTTTCAAGGAATCAGTTGTTTAACAATGAGTTATATGATATTTCTACAAATAACCATGGTCCGCGTTACCCACAGGGTCTTTTATTTAATCCTCCCGGAAATTCCGATACGGCTCAGGCATTTGGAATGGCCATCACCCGTGTTCTTGATGGAACAAATGATGCGTGGGGTGGATATGGCAGAGGCTGGGCCAAACTCCTTCAGGGATCTCAAACAAAACAAACACTGGCATCATCCGGTGATGTCTTTCATTTCAGAAGCGAATCTATGGTTTCAACCAGCCTGGGTTCAGTGTTTACCATAGAGCCGGAGGAAGTAATTGCAGGAGGAGCTGTTTCATTTACAAACCGGGTTATGGTGAACCGATTCAAATACAATTCCACCACTCAGTCTTTTGACAGTACAACGGTGTACCTTCCATTTTCAAACGACGGAGCTGATTCTGCCAGTGATGTGGGAAATACCGCTATTGCTTTTGCCCCAGATGGACTTCATGGTTACGCTGTGGTTGCAGGATACAACAAGAACTTTTCAAGGCCATTCGGGAATATCCCGTATTTCTCCCGCACTACGGATGGTGGAGACTCATGGACTGATCTCAAACCGATCGATTACAACAAGTCGACATACGAAAAAGGAAATTCTTCACCCGATAAGGATCAGTTCCGGGACAGTTTGTTTGTAGGAAACTATGTTATTTTTACAGATACATCCATCGTGAGAGCAGATTCGTCCACTCAGGTTGGAGCCCATCCGGTTGACTATACCATGATGGATTTTGATCTTGCTGTGGATAAAAACAATCAGGCACATATTTTCGGGATGCTTTGTGTTGGAGGTTTTGGAGATACTCTTGAGTTAACAGGAACAGGTTTTTTCCGCCCACAAAATGGTAGCTGGAATGTCCATATTTCCATCAAAGCCAATGATGATATAGGTCGGGCAACGGTTATTTCAGCCAATCAGGCGGTGCAAGGCTGTTTTGGCGATTGTGCTGTGACTGGTGAAAATTTCAGAGAATTGAACCGTCCTCAAATTGCCCATTCGGCCGATGGTTCTGTTCTTGCATTTTGCTGGTCTGATACTGATCTCGAAGCGTATCCTCAAACAACAGATGACAACAATGGTAATCCTGATCTCTGGATGAGGGTGATGAAGGTTGGTCCAAATGGTGAATTATCGATGAATTCCCAGAACCGGAATCTCACAAAAGGGTCCGATAGAGATGGTTTGGCAACACAGGCCAGTATTGCACCTGTTTTATTGAATTCAGCCACTGGATTTGAAGTAGCTGCCACCATGACCATTGTGCCAGATTACGTTTCTCCAATGGCGGCTCTGCCGGTACAACATCTTTTTGTGAGAGGCATTTCCGTTCCATCTGCCAGTGCTGTTGATACATTCACAGTCCCGGTATCACCTGCTTTGATCATTCTCAAAAACAATGAGGTCTTGGCTGCAAATACTGCAACCCAACCAAGTCTGGAGTTGCTGCCAAATCCGGCAGGTACTGTTTTCAGTGCTCACCTAACCAACCTCAAACAAGGACCAGTTGAAATTCGCATCACAAACCTTCTTGGTCAGGTTGTTGAAACAAGGTCCATTTCATCGGAAAGCAACCAGTTGAATGTCCCATTCAATCTTCGGAAAGAGCCCAAAGGCATCTATCTGATAAGTGTTCGTAATGGTGGGCAAACAACCACAAGTCGCATTATCCTGGAATAGACTTTCAGATGTTCATTCAGAATCATAAACCCATTTTATGCAATAGATGTGGAACTTTTTGATTTTCTCCCCTTTCGTTTCTCCTCCGGAGAAACTACGGAAGAGGTTGCAAGAAAACGAAAATCAAAAAGTTAGCATCCGGTGTAAATTTCCAATGCATAATCTTGGATAAAAAAAGGGCCCTGACAGGCCCTTTTTTTATGATTGAACTAAATTGGATTCCGTCATTTCTAAAAGCTGGCAGCAACCGATGCAGTTACCCCCGAACTGGCAGGTACAAACCGGCAAACTCCGCCCACACAAAAAACGCCTGCTCTTTGTCTGCCACCAGAAACTGAAATCCGAACGGTACCTTTGGTGTAGCCAGTTGTTACGCCAAGGTAATTAATCTGCTGACTTGGTTTGGCATTGCCGTAGTTGTATTCATTGTACAATGCAAAAAAGTAGTGTGATCCCATCTGGTATTCGGCCAAAGCCATAGCCCAGGAACCGTTGTCCTGTTTCGTGTAAAGGTTTTGAAGTTCGAAACGAAGCGTGTGCTTTGGTTTAAACTTCCAGGAAACATCCAACACACCAATGTGGGAATAAATGGTCTTGACACCGGTATTGTTGGTGATCCGCAGAACTTCATTGTCGGCTTCAATAAACAGATATGACACAATGGCTTTCACTTTAGGACTGATTTTTTTGCTGATTTCCAGACTCAGGTTCTGGTAGTATGTGTCTTTTCCAACTTTAAAGAATTCAGAATTGTATCCTTTGGCACTATCCTGACCAACGACAGCCTTTTTATCTAATCCATTAATCCGCGAATAATTGAATGTGAAGCTTGTACCATAATCGCCTCCGATCAAAGTTCCTTCTTTGGCATTGTAAAAGACATCCATTTGCATTCCCATTTCACCACGTGCTTGTGTTGCATAAGGATAGAGAGTGGCCAGACGATATGTGTGCTGAGGAGTCAATGGTGGTAGGTAGTTGATCAGGAGATTGTTAAGATCAGCTCCTCTGTCGCTTCGAAAATCAAAGTTGTCTATCCGTTTTGCACCAAGAGAAATCCCGAACCCTTTACCGGAATATCCGCCGAGCAGGAGCAATGCCTGACCAGGTCGATAAATCAGGTTATTGGCTTTACTTGGATCGTTTGCTTTGTAGGCATATTCTCCTTCCAGATTGAACATATTCCGGGTCATTTTAAGCCGACCGGAAAAGGCAGCTACGTTTTCAGGTAACTTGTATGTTGGATTGTCGTCTGATTGGAATTTACTCACAGCACCAATTCCACCGGTAATTTTTGTTGAGCTGAGTTCTAATTTTGGGATCAGTTCATTGAGAGAAAAATCAGCGTCAATTCCCCTGACGATACCCGGGCCATTGGCAAAAAAGAATCGCTGTTTCCCAACGAATGCTTTCAACTGGACACCTTCCAGGAGGTTGTACCGGATTCTGACGCCATCCACCGAATTATCAAAACCAAGTCCATATTCCCAGTAGCTCCGGTAAATCAGTCCATTGCCAAATTGTTCGTAAAAATTACCAAGTGTGACGGATAATTCTTTCCATTTATAGTTGATAAAGCGGAAGGGTACTCCGGTTCCTTTCAGTCTTTGGTCGTACCCCAACAATGGAGGTTGATAGCTTTCAAGTCGAAGACCACCTGATAAGTTTCCACGGTCGTACAGAATGTTCAGATAGGTATTGTTGCCAATTACTTCTTTCACTTTTTGCGAACCGTCAATTTGAGGTTCATATATATAATATTGAGCATCCGACTGGAAATCGCCATGCACATAGCTGGATTCAGATTCATTTTCGCTTTCCGGTTCTTCCTGAGCAAAAGCCACAGGAGCACTCAGAAGCGAAAGGCAAATAAGCCCGAAACGTATTTTCCGGGTCAAAGACAATGGAGTCAATTCGCGAAAGTCTAGGGTTTCGGTGTAAATTTCTTGATGATTTCAAACAATTCATCCTCATCACCGGGAGCAAAAGAATTGTGTTGCCACAGAATTTCTCCTTTGTCATTTATCAGGAATGTATGGGGTATGTTGTTCACGTTTAGAGATCGCTTGAAATCTCCATTGGGATCAAGTAGAATATCATATTCCCAACCTTTTCCATTGGCCATAGGACCAACTTTGGAAATATTTCTGGAGTCGTCAATCGAAACAGCGATGATTTTTACATTGGTTTCCTTTTTCCAGTCACCATACAATTCCTTAATTGTATTCAGCTCCAGTACACAGGGTTTGCACCATGTTGCCCAGAAATTGATGACCGTCAGTCCGTTTTTATTCAGAACAGAATTCGATTTCACTATTTGGCCATCAAGGGTTTTTACATCTACCACCGGCAACTTCCGGATTGGCTCCTGATGAATAGTGAACCCAAACAGCAAACAGGCAATAAGTGGGATCAGAGTGAGAGTTTTGCGCATAGTAGTAATAAGAAATGCCCGGAGAATTGATTCCCCAGGCATCGCATAAAGTGGTCAGATATTATTCAACAACAATTTTTTGAACCGGCATAAGAGTGCCGTTGCTGGAAGTCTGAAGGAAATAAATTCCGGATGGAATTCCTTCCAATGATAACGTTTCCATTGAAGAGTGAGAATTGTTCAGACGAACTTCACGAATCACTTTACCGGCGATATTTTGAAGAACTATGTTGCCTGATCCACCGCCAACTGGTACGAATAATTTTGATTTCGCAGGATTTGGAAATGCAGGGGCAAAGGCTGCCATTTGTTCTTTCAGTTCAGTTCCTGTTAAGGTATTGTCGAACCATGCATTGGTACGGGCAATCAGAGCGTTGCGGTAAGGTACAGATGAAATGGCCTCCATCCGGAATCCAACGTACACTGTTTTCCAGTTCGATCCTTCATTGTAAATACCTGCAGCATTATCGGTACTGTAATTTAAAAATGCAACACCGGCTGAACTACCAGAAACTGCCAATTGATCAGGATAACTGGTAGAGCCAGCTGCTAAGGTGATGGAAGCTGTCAATGGCGGGGCAATAATCAAATCATCTTCAACTTTAACAACGGCAACTGCTGTAGTTGCACCATCGCCAACGTATTCTGCACCAAGAATTGCATTGTAAAATTCAAGAGCATCCGGATCACCTACACCATCTACTTCGTATCCGATGTCCTGACCCATTACAAACATATTTCCACCAGAATTAAGGTAGTTGGTGAAAACGGCTGCTTTTTCTGCTGTTAAAGTTCCACTGTATGAAGCACCTGTTGTGTAGTAAATTTTCTTAACAGAACTAGGATTCAATGAGGCTGAATCGAGATTGCCAGATTCTTCGGCAGTTAGAGAACAATATGGTTGTGATGCAGCTGTAAATCCAGCAGTGAAACGTGTTGCGGCTGTTCCGGCAATATCAAGAAGGAGAATATTTGAAGGCGTAACAGCTGTAAAATTAAGTGTGTTTTTTACGCCTGGCAGAATTGAATAGGAATTGGTCTCTACTTTTATGGCCACTTTCTTGTTCAGAACAGCATCGTTTGGACCTGATACAACCAATTGTATATTTTTTGTTGAATTGGCTGGAAGCGGAATACTATCTGTCTCAGTATAGGTTATTCCATCAGATACGATGGAAGTTGTCCATCCGGCAGGTAGTCCTGTGATGGTCGCTTTGGCTTTAATTTTCTGATCAACTGTGGTTTTTGAGGTAGCAGCAAAATCGAAAGTGAGATCTGTTCCGGCTTTCATTCGTACCGCTTTCTGACCGTTTGAACGGGCTACTGCGAGCCATGGTCTTGGCTCATCGTACGAAGCACCCAAAACTTCTTTGGTGGTATTGTTCTGAACAAAAGCAACGGCAGCTGCTTGTCCTAAGTTATAATAAACATCGGTTCCATTTGAACGAACAAGTGAGAACTTATATGTGTAAGAAACGCTGTCTCCCGCCGCAATGGCTGGAAGTGTGGTTCCAGATGCAGTTGGAAGCATTTTCTTCATCACACTTTCAAATTTCTTTTCGCCATTTGATCCGGGTGCGGTGGCAAATTCAATTTGTCTTTCGATGGCAACTGTTTGTAAAATGTATCCGGCCGGAACTGCAGAAGTAGCTTTTACGGTAGCAGTTACAATCATGGAATCGTTGAGTGGAGCTGCATTGTCCAGAATGAAATACGAAACTTTAGTAACTACGCCTGGTGCTGCACTGCTGCGGGTGTTAATTTTTGTTTGAGTCACTCCACCTGGGCTGCCAGTATAGAAGTTTCCATCCAATACTGAGTTTGGAACACCAGAAACATTGTAATAAGTCACACGGCTTGCCACATCAGTCGGGTTGGCGGCATTCATTGGATCAGTGCCCGGCCATGAGGTTTGATATTTGATTGCGACTACTTTGGTCGTATTGTTATCCAGAAGTGCTTTTAGTGCAGGATTCTGGGAAGCACAAGGGCCACATGAGGCTTGGGTAAAGTGTTCCAGTAAAACCAACCGCTGACCAATAGAGGCGGTGACTCCGGAAATCAAAATTAAACTGGTAAGGAGAGCTTTTTTCATTCTTGATAACGATTGTTTTGAATAAGGTTCAAATTTATTCCGAAACTTACATTTACTCCAAATAAATGGTTGAAATTTCGATAAATATCGGCATAATCTTTCGTTAGGTCCGGTTGGAGTAAAATTTGATCGCCCAACGATCGAATCACCCCAATCTGTTGATAGACTATTCAATCAGTCTGGAAACATTACTTTCTGAATGACCGCCGCACCCAAATGGTCATTAAATCCAGCCAATAAATTTTTACGCCGGTCAATTTCTGTCTGAGTGAAAGGTTTGTTTCTCAAATCCTTTATTAGTTGAATTAATTCAGCAGGTTTCCGGAATGAAATGCAGACATCATCAAGGCCAGTACCTTCCACCATTTGGGGATTGGTAAGCACAAAGCGGCCCTGAAACAACGATTTTACAAGCTTCAGTTTCACACCCGTTGATTGAAAGGCAGGCAAAATATGAAGGTGCGCTTCGGCAATGAGCTGGTCCATTTGGGAACCTGTCGGATTCTCAATCAATTGAAATCCTGCCAGACCCGCCAGCATGGCCTTCATTTTTGCTCCGGGTTTTTTTCCTGCTATGATCAGCGGAAAATCCTCAGCCGGTTTCACATTCGCGGCCAGCCATTCGACCGCTTCCTCGTTTTCAGGAACCGACAGATTGCCATGATACAACATGTATTTTCCAATTCCCGGTTCAGCACTTCGGGACGTAACTCCATGAAATGGGAAAATCAGACTTGTTTGTGGGTAGCGGCTTTCCAGGTATTCGGTCTCGGTCTTACTGATGGCAAATATATGGTTGGCATGAACCAGCACCGATTCATAACGCTGCAACCTCTTCGATTCCACTGCATAATAAATCGATTTTAGGGTTTCGGTCGAATGGTCAAAAAGCCCTCGGTAATATTGCCACTCCACATTGTGCATCCTCACCGCTTTGATTTTATCTTTCAGTAAGGGGTGGTCCAGGTAAGCACAGGTATGAAGACCTTCAAACAAAATAGGGTACGCATCCGAAGACAATCGCTCCAGCAGATCCGGATTGATGCGGGATCCTACAATGTATGGAACACGGCTCACCAGGCCGGTGTAAATTTTTTTCCGCGGATAGTAATGAATGGTTTCGCAGATGGCATTAAGCTCAGTTGCGGCTTTGCGGCCATATTGAAAACAATGGAGGTGTACCTTGATTCCGATTTCAGAAAGGGCCTTGATCTTAAAAAAAACATCAATTACGCCTCCGTAATCCGCTGGAAACGGAACATCAAATGAAACGATATGTAAATGGTGCGGCTCCAAAAATGGAATCAATATTGGAAATGGAGCGCAAGTAACAAAAAAGGCTTCACCTGCTTTGAGTTCTGTTGCTTGTATTTGTGGAATTCATACCTGGGTTTGCTTGCTCGAAGGCAAACCTGCCATATTGCAGGTTGATTTCTGATCCTTCCTTGATGAACCGTTTTCGCTGTTTTCTTATCGCTTTGGTGGCTACAGCCGCTTCTGCCTCTGCCCAATCGACTTTCCAGCCTCTGGATCCGGATATCTATCATTGGGTTACCAGGGCTGAAATCAAGACACAAAGTCTGAACGGACGGTTTCATTCCGGAATCAAAGCCTATTTGCGAAAGGACGTTGTTGAACTGATGGATTCGAGCCAGAAGTGGAATGCAGGAAAACTCTCAAAAGTGGATCGGTTTCACATTCGATATTTCCGTGAAGTAAATTCGGAATGGGCACACCCCGATTCTTCTTCCCGAAGAGAACAACTTCTTTTCAAGTCATTTTTCCGGAGAAAGGCGGATTTACTCTCGTACTCTGAGCCGGGTTTTGATGTGCATGCCAACATAGCCGGTTATGGTGCATTGGGTTCCGCCAGTGACAACGCAGCCAGCCAATACATCAATACACGAGGAGTAGAGGTACGGGGAATGATCGGAAAACGGGTAGGGTTTTATACGTTTATGACCGATAACCAGGTGATGTTGCCCGGTTATATTTCTGACTGGACCAGCACCTACAATTCGCTTCCGCATGAAGGATTCTGGAAGCGGATAGACCAGAAAGGCTATGATTTTTTCACAGCACGGGGTTACATCACATTTAATGCGACCAAGTACATCGACTTTCAGGTGGGGCACGATCGCATTCATGTCGGTAATGGCTACCGGTCGCTCATTTTATCGGATTTCGGCAACAACTACAGTTTCGCCAAAATCAACACCCGGGTCTGGAAGTTTCAGTACACCAATCTGTTTGCCAATCTCAAAACCAGCATTACCGTCGGCCCAAGCGGAACACCCGGCAGCCGATTGATTCCGGATAAATACCTGTTTTTTCACCGACTTGGAATGAACATTGGCCGATATTTTAATTTTGGAATTTTCGAATCAGTGGTGGCCGGAAGAGACCCGGCTATCTATCCAAACGGAACCAAAGTACCGCTCAGCTATTTCAATCCGATCATTTTTTACCGGTCTGTTGAGCAGGATGCCGGAAGCCCCGACAACTCCTGCCTGGGAATGGACTTTAAAGTAGCGCCTTTGAAAAACGTTCAACTGTATGGACAGGTTTTTCTGGATGAATTTCTGATGAAAGAAATCAAAGCCCAGAAAGGCTGGTGGGGAAATAAATATGCGTTGCAGGCCGGATTTCACTACATCGATGTGCTTGGTTTAAAGAATGTCGATCTGCAGATGGAGTACAATTTTGTGCGGCCGTTTACCTACACGCATCAAAGTAATTATACATCGTACACGCATTACAGTCAGCCGCTGGCGCACCCGTTGGGGGCAAATTTTAAGGAAGTACTGGCGGTAGTACGCATTCAGCCATGGCATTTTCTGAACGCCAGTTTCAAGGCCATTTATTATTCCAAAGGTTTGGATATGAGTGATCTGAATTATGGAGGAAATGTGCTTTTGTCGTACAACGTGCGGGCCAAAGAGTATGGCAATTCAGTAGGGCAAGGCAGAAAGGTAGATGTGATGTATTTTGATGCCACGGTGAGTTACCAGCCGTTTACCAACTTCTTTCTCGATTTTAAACAGGTGATCCGCAAAATGAGCGGTGCTCTTTTACCCACAGATCAGAATACGATGTTTACCAGTCTTGCTGTTCGCTGGAATGTGCCCCAGCGGTTGAATGAGTTTTGATCTTGGGAAATTGTCGGAATGTGGCTCGTTCCTGATTAGGTCAGGTTCTGAGTCAGTTTTCTGGAGTCCTGGAAATAAAAAAAGGGAATCACACTTTTTCAGGTGATTCCCTTTCTGCCAAAAAGGCTGATTAACTCAATGTTGTTTCAAAAAGATCTTCAAGAGTCTCTTCCAGAAACTGAAGACTTTCGGGTTCCGGCGCATTCAATTTCAGAACAATGGTCTCGTATTTGTCAGGAATATCGTTTTCGAGGGTAGCGCTGATCAGGATTTTTTCCGGACCCTGGGCCTCGAAACGAACCGTTGGCCGAAGAGCAGAAAAAACTGATTTTTCTTGTTCTATGTCAACCAGATTTACCAGAATTCCCGGTTGTTTGGTCATTGTGTGAATGGAAGTTTCGAGATATTCAGATTCAATTTTCAGTTGTAAATTATCCTCTTCCAGCTCCCGGCTCAGCTCAGCCAGACGGTCTGCAAAGCTTCGTAACACATTTCTGGGCGTCGTATAGTCCGGTTTTGGCTCTGCTTTTTGTGGGATGGCTGGTTCAGCTTTCTTTCTTTTCATGAGTTGATGAAATTTAAGTTTTACTCAATATAACGTTTGTTGTTGCA
>CAMCXM010000048.1 GCA_945883425.1 Spirosoma fluviale | reverse complement strand
AGTGGGGAATATTTTGAGATGTCATGATTATGAAGGAAAAATATTATGGATCTCGTATAATAATTCAATTATTTCAAGCATTAAGATTAGTAATGATGACCGGTCAGTTGTAACACATTCTTTAAATGGTAATTTGGATGTATGGGATTCCAGAAATGGAAATAAGTACCTTACACTTTATGTAGACACCTCCTCGATGGATTGGGCCTGTTGGACACCATCTGGCTACTACGACTGCTCACCAAATGGAGAACGCCTCATTGGGTGGTCTGTAAGCCGTGGTTCCGATTCTTTACCAGCGTATTACCCGGCAGGTAGATTCAGAGATAAATTTTACCGTCCCGATGTCATAGACTCAGCCCTGAAATATTGCAGCGAAGAAATCGCCCTGAAAAAGATTGGTCTTCTGAAAGGAAAAAAAGCCCAAAAACAAATTACCCAAAACCTGCCTCCCATCATTCAACTGGAATCGCCCGGGATGAATGAAATTTTTTCTGATACGCTACTCAATATCAAATACCGGGTTCAAAATGGAACCAGCCCTATCCATACCATTCGGGTACTATTGGATGGCCGGCCCTGGAAAGAGTTGAAACCGGAAAGGGGAGTCCAAAGCATTTCTTTGACCATTCCTCCCAAAGATTGCTCTATAGGTTTGGTGGCCATTTCTGCAAGTGGAGAAAGTGAATTGTCTTTCAGCCGTTTAATATGGAAAGGGAAAATAGCAGATGAAGAATCGTATAGAAAGTCTAATCTGTATGTTTTGGCCATTGGTATTTCCAAATACAAATCTGAAAAGCTCCGTTTAGAATATTCCGCAAAAGATGCCGGGGATTTTTGCAATTCACTACGGGGCCAAAGCAAAGGTGGGTTATATGAAAAAGTGGATATCAAACTGCTTACCGATTCTTTGGCTACCCGTGAAAACATTGAATCCGGGTTGGAATGGCTTGAAAAAAACACAACATCAAGGGATGTGTGTATGATTTTTATGGCCGGGCATGGCGAAAACGATGCCAACAATTCCTTTTACTTTTTACCCTGGGGTGCAGATGTTGAACGAATGAAAAGTACTTGCATCCAATATACCATTTTTAAATCCTCGATCGAATCGTTACCAGGTAAAGTGTTGGTATTCGCCGATGCCTGCCGCAGTGGAAATATCCTTGGAGATTTAACCAGAAGAGAAGCGGATGTTGAACGGCTTTCCCGTGAATTGAGCAGTGGAAATGGAGGTGCCATTGTTTTCACTTCTTCCTCCAGAAAACAGGCATCCCTGGAAAGTAACCTTTGGAACAATGGGGCCTTTACCAAGGCTGTAGTTGAAGGACTTAGCGGAAAAGCAGATCCATACAAGCAGGACTATATATCTGTAAAAAGTCTGGATGCCTATATTTCCTACCGTGTAAAAGAGCTTACGGATGGAAGGCAACATCCCAATACAATTATTCCGGAGAGCATCCATGATTTTGCGATTGCGGTGAAACGGTGAAAGAATAGTTTAATTTACTCTTCGCAGATCAGGCTTCATTTTTCAAAATAGACCCCTAGCGATAATGCTTCCAGGAATTACGGGGCTGGAATCGGTTAAGCCAGATTATCAGGTAATTACCAGATGGAATTCGGGTGAGCGTAGGCCAATTAATTTTAAACCCATTTTGGTTCAATATGCAGACAAAACCGATTCCAGTATTGGCCAACTATTGGAGCCATCCATTTGTGAATCTGTGTTATATGACCCAGAAATGCAAGGCTTGTTTTGGAATGGTCTGATTCACCGAAGAGAAAAAGACGGAAGCCTTAGTCCGGCTCCCCCGGATTTTTGTCCCGATGTTTTGTTAGAAAATAGCACAGTTCTTCCTTAAGAGTCTCGTTTACCTTTCTCGATTTTGATTCACATTGGACCAAAACCAGAAGGAAATCTATTCCGAACCTAACCTGGTTCAAATAACTCCATTGCGTCACAAATCAGAGGCTTCGCCGCCTTTTCTTCTGTATCCGTAGCGCTGCTACAAATTTCAAATAAAAGGCGCTGATTTATTGCATGTTAGGCACTTACAACGAAGTTCTAATGCATTATCTGGGTTTGATGTCTCAGCAGCATGGTGAAAGCAGTCGGTGAGCTCCTTATTCAATTTGGAGGCTTGAGGGGCGTTATTGGCGACTCTTTGTTTTACATCATCCCACTGGAACGGCAAAACGTTAACTTTAGTCTTTACCAAGGTTCGTATTCCTTTCGAAGAAATCCTTAGGTAGACATGGCACAGTTTGCGTTTCTTTGTTGCCTTTTCTGCTCAGGTGTACAATGAGAAGAACATGTTTTATAAAACTTTTTACAAAGATGCGCTCTCAGATTGCAATGACTTTAGATTGGTTGGAGGAGATGTCAGATGACAAACGTTGGCCATATAAAATTTCACAAATCACTGAAAACTATATCATAAGCCTTCAAGAAATGCTACAGGTTTTCAATCCTGAGGTCCAGTATAGACCACTTTTCACCGAAATACCATCAACGTTCACACGATCAGAGCCATGATAGGCAGAATTTGGCTCCAATGGAAACAGCAGCGGGCTGTCCAGCAGAAAAAGCGGATGTTCGCCAGCCGAAGATCACAGCTGAACACGCTTGATTTTGCCGTCATCGCCAACAATTGCTGGGGTGGTGAAATATACAAATATTTTGACCTGCCTTTCTCCTCCCCTTTTATTGGATTGTACCTGTATCCGGATTGCTACCTGAATCTCCTGGAGAACTGGAATCAGATCAACCTGCAGGAAATCAGGATTGGCTTTACCAGCCGGTATAAGGAAGGGGTCCTCTCCTACCCGGTCGGAATTTTGAACGAAACCATTGAAGTCCATTTCCTCCATTACCACAGCCTGGAAGAAGCCGATTCCAAATGGAAACGAAGAGCAGCCCGAATCCGTGAGTTTACAGCGGATCAACTTTTTGTAAAATTCTGTGACCGGGACGGTGCCTCACCAGAGCATTTTAACCGGTTTGAACGTCTCTCCTTCCAAAACAAAATCTCCTTTTCAGTTCAACCCAATGGCAGCTTGGTAAACCGGATCTCCAAACCCGAAGCTGGCAAACCCCATCAGGTGGACGATGGCGTAAAACTGTTCTGGAATGAAATGGACGCAGGATTTGATCTTATTTCCTGGCTGAACGGCACCATGTTTCCAGGTCAGCGAACCTAAGAATTATTCGAAACGAAGAGCTTCAACAGGGTCCAACCGGGATGCTTTGATGGCCGGATACAGTCCGGAAAAAATACCAACTGATACACAAAGGGCGAGTCCCATCCCAATCCAACCCCAGGGCACCACGAATTTACCGTTTCCTAAAAAGACCGAGACCGAATTTCCGGCAGCCAGTCCCAAAATAATACCAACCACTCCTCCGATCACGCAAATGACAATGGCCTCTGTGAGGAACTGAATCCGGATGCGCATGGGTGTGGCACCCAACGCTTTCCTGACACCAATCTCATGTGTCCGTTCGGTGACGGAAACCAGCATGATATTCATTAATCCAATGGATGCACCCAGCAATGTAATCAGACCAATCCCAAAACCGGCAATCTGAAGACTACCGGTCACTTCTTCCACAGAACTGGCCAATGAAGCCGACTGGGTAATTTCAAACGAATCTTCCCGATCCGGAAGGTCATGGCGGACGGTCCGCATAATGCCCCTGGCCTCATCCATGGTGGAACTGAGCAACAAGGGATCTTTCACAACCGACGTAATTTCATAACTCAATTCCTTGCCGGCTCCCATCTGTTCGCCTTTCCGGATGGGGACGACAAAAGCTCGATCGGCACCACTTCCATTGGCAACAGAACCCGTTTTTTTCAAGAGTCCGATTATTTTAAACAACTGCCCCTGTGCCTGAATAACTTTGTTTACCGGACTTTCATCTTTGAAAAGAGTCTGCGACAATTCGGGACCGATTACACAAACCGGCATTCCGAATTCAATTTCCGTAGCCGAAAAAACCCGTCCTTCGACCAGATCCATTCCTTTGGCGTAAAAGGCATTTTCATCTCCGCCAAACACATTGATATTGGGATTGCTTTTGATGCTCCCATATTTCACTTCGGTATTCCACGAAACCCGGACATACACCGCCACAGTGGCTTTGCTTCCCATTTTTGTCTTATACCGAATGGCTTCATCGTAGGAAATCTTCGGGTATTTCTTTCCATCCATTCCATGACGTTTCCGTCCTTGTTTGGCGAAGGCGGAAATATCAAATGAATTGGCTCCCAGATCTTCCATCCCGTCGTATACCGAAAGTTTGATGCCATCGATGGCGGTCAGAATTCCGACAAGGGCTGTAATTCCGATGCCAATGATGAGAGCGGTGAGTGTCGCCCTTAGTGGATTGGCTTTGATGCTGCCAAAAGCTTCGGAAATGTTGGAGATACTGAAAAACATGGATCGTACGGTTCGTCAAAAATAGACAATGCAGCCGGTCTGTGGCAAGGAAAATGATAACCGGAAGAGAAATCGTGAAAAATGTGTTTTTCCGAAGGATCAGGCCAACCAGCGAATCGTGATGAAAGGCTTTTTCATCCAAAATTTTTAATTCTGAATCGGAAAGTGCTATTTTGAAGTCTGAGGCAGAAATGTACTCCGATCAATTGGACAGCGCAGGAACTGCGTGAGGCCAGCAACGCTGTTTGGAGGATATCACTGTATTTTTTCAACAGTACGCAGTTAACAACGTAAAAACAGACAATGGGTAAATCATCCGAAACATTCAGCAAAAAGGAGAAGGAAAAAAAGAAAATTAAGAAGAGGAAGGATAAGGAAGAGAAGAAGGAAGAACGAAAAGCAATGGCTCCAAAAGGTCAGAGCCTGGAAGATATGTTTGTCTATGTGGATGAGGACGGCAATATCACAAGTACCCCTCCTGACCCTAAGAAAAAGAAAATAATCAACAAAGAGGACGTGATCATTGGTGTTTCCCGACGACCAGACATCGAAGAGGAAGTAGGACCAAGAACCGGAACCGTTACGTTTTTTAATGAATCGAAAGGATACGGCTTTATCAAGGATTCCAGAACCGGTGACAGTATTTTCGTTCACCAGAAAGGATTATTGCAAGCGATCCGGGAGCACGACAAAGTGACCTACGAAGTCGAAAGCACCCCGAAAGGACCAGGCGCCATTGGCGTAAAAAAGGTCTGACCCGATATTTGAAAATCATTCATCAACCCGTTCCCAACCGAACGGGTTTCTTTTTATCCGAACGTTTCAGAATCCGGCTTCTGTTTTGAAACCAGATTCTGAAACCAACCGGGGGTTATTCCCAATCGATCTTTTTTGTATTGTCTTCCGGTAAAATGTCGGTGAGCGTATTCAATGGATCAAAACTGGCGTACACCGGCTTTTTATCTGTCACCCATATTATTTCCTGTCCTGTTTTAACCGGCAGTTTTTCCATCCGGATCACATCGCCTTTCTTTTTCGGACGCTCTTCCATCGTCAATGCAAGGCCAAACAAGCCGGTCGCAGGTACATTCTGCTCTTTTCCTCCCAGACTATCTACATACATTTTACCGGTTTCCACTTTCATCCGGACTTCAAACTTTCCATTTGCCAGCTTCTTGCCGGTGGCTGACGCCATTTTATTTTTGTAGAGCGTGATGCGCTTCAATTGATCATCGGCCAGTACTTTCTGTTCGGGAGTGAGGTAGCCTTGTAATGCAGCGTAGAAATCATTTGTGGTTGGATATGGCCGGGCAGCAAACCGGTAGCGGGAAACAAACGCTTTCAGAAACTCATTCATCTTCTTCTCCCCGATCAGGTCCATCACATTGTACATGGCCATAGAACCTTTGTTGTAGTAGGCATATTGCTGCATTTCAATGTCCATGAGCGGATTCTCTTTCTTTTTTTCTCCGCTCCGTCCGTTCAGGTAGCCGCTGAGTTCTCTGCGAAGGAAGCGTCCCATGAGCTCATCACCATACCGTTTCCGCATCACCATCAGGGCCGAGTATTCCGCCATAGTTTCACTGAGAAACTGCGCTCCACGGGCATTGGCCGGATTGATCTGGTGTCCCCACCACTGGTGCGCCATTTCGTGTGCCGTCACAAAATACACGTAGTCGATGGCGTCTTCTTCATCCAGATTGGCGATAAAACCGATGCCTTCGCTGTAAGGAATGGTGTTGTCAAACGATTGCGCAAAGCTGGAATAGCGGGGAAATTCCAGAATGCGCACCTGTCTGTGCTGATACGGACCAAAATTCTCATTGTAGTAATCAAGTGAATGACGGACCGCCTCCGCCATTTTCTTTATGTTAAACGTATGCCACGAATGATGGTAAATAGAAATCTCGACTCCTTTCCAGTTCTCTTTGTACACTTCGTAACGGGCCGACAACACGGAATAGAAGTTGGTAATCGGCCGGTCCATTTTATAGTGAAAATAACGGCGTCCGTTTTCTTTCCATTCTTTTGTGAGGTAACCCGGCGCAATGGCGATCTGGTCTGGCGACGTGGAAAGTGTGGCCTCGAAGCGAATGGAATGGTTTTTATCATCAAACAGACTCTTATCAATTTCGCTGGAATCCGTCTGTGCCGGCATAGTCGGAATTTCCTTCAGACCATTTTCTTTCCGCTTGTCTTCATCCTCTATTTTATAACCGTTGTTGTATCCTACACTGGGCCACTGACGATTATTGAAGAACGTACCGTTGCCACGGACAGGACTTTCATTGTCAATTCCTGTAAAGGCAAGGTCCATTTTAAAGTCGAGAATGAAGCTGTCTCCGGGCGCCAGTGGTGTCGAAAGCTTGTAAGCCCGGATTCCCTTTTTGGCATCTTCGAATACCAGTTTCACCGGTTTTGAGATGTCGAATTTCTTCACGATACCGTCCGGATTCATGTTGTACCAAAGCGTATCGAATGGCTTTTTGTGTGGATTGTAGTAGGTAAATTTCCCTGACAATGTGAGGTTGCTGTTTTCAGGAAACATATCAGCCCCAATGGCAACTGCCGAAAGAGCCGGATGTAGACTTCTTTCGAGATAGCTAAACTTCTTTTCATACTCAATCGAAGTGGCTTCATCGGCTTTTGAGTTGGAATAATGATCCACATCTACTGTGAGCCATGTGATGTAAAAACCGGTAATCATCATGGCCGTGAAGGGCAGAGCCACAATCAGTTTTGATTGTAAGGAACTTTTGAATCGTTGAACCGCCATCCGGTAACGGGCACGGAAATCACTTTCCACACCTCTCACCATAAACAAATAGGCAATGGCCAAAAGGAAACAACCGACAAAAGCCCAGTGCAAGAGATACAGACGGAACCCAAATACGCCTTCACCAAATCCATTCATGTCGCTGTATATGTAGCTCATTCCACTGCCAAACCTAAAAAGTGGGTGCTCAATCTTCAGATAGCTCAAACCCATAAAACTGATATAGTACACCAGAATGGCGATGTTTCCTGTGTACTTGTTGTTTACAACGTGTTGAATGCAATACGCCAGAGCGGCAATGAGCCAAAGGCGGGGAAGTTCGTATAGGAAAATGGTTTTGAAATAGAGTCCGAATTCATAGTTGTGGTATCCTTTTATGGTTTGAACCAGCACACCAACCAACGGAACCAGCAACAGCAAAAAGACCGGAACCAAAAGCAGAGAAGCAAATTTTGACCAGAAGATCACCGGATTCGGTGTCGGGAAGGCATCGTAGATTCCTTCCATTTTTGCCTGACGCTCCCGCCAAACGATTTCACCTGCCAGAAAAATTATGAGGGCTATGCTGAGAATACTGAAAAGACTGGTGGTCACCGTTTCGAGCATCTGACCGGTTACCGGATAAATGCCCGTTTCAAATGATTGATCGGCATACCAGGCCGCCACCGACAAATACAGGCCGATGGCAAAAAGCAACGCAATGAAAATCCCGTTCCGAAGGGTTTGGCGGGATTCGAGAATCCAGAGGCTGAAGAATGTGCGAACCGGTGAAAAGTCGGGCATCCAGGACAGCGAAGGAACCTTCAATGCCTCCTTCACATCGGCAACCACTTTCGCTTTTTTGCCTTGTCCTTTCGGTGCATCGGCCACCGGACTCATCCGAAATCTCAGAAATCCAAACGCAAGGATGACAGCACCCACACTGCTCCAAAGCACACGATTCCAAAGAAAAGCACCCGTAAGTGGAACCAGTTTCAGGTTTTTGTCGGCGATGGACCAATATTCCGTCACACGATCGGCTGCTGTGAGGCCAAACGTATCAAGAAGTGCTGCAAAATATTTGTTATCCAGATCACCCAACAGATTGAGAGAGATGGAGTAAAGAACGATGAACGAAATGGCCAGAATATAGGCGAACATCATTTTTCGGGTGAGGTTCACCAATGTAAAAAACAGGGAACCCATGAAAAATATGGTGGGCACCAGGCAAACGAGAAACGGCCAGAGAAAGGCGGATATCTGAAAAGGCCCCCAGCTTCCCGGGTCTTTGGTGAGCATTTTCGCGAGTAATTCTCCCAGCAACATTCCAAGCGGAAGACTGAAAAACACGAGAGCACACATAAAGAAAGTACCCAGAAACCGACCGGCCAGATAGTCGGTTTTTTTCATTGGATAGGCATACAGGAAGGTATCCATCTTATGCTCAGAATCACGAAACACAGGCACTGCAAAAAAGGCCATCGTGATGAACAGCCCGAACGCACCAAGAATGGAAATGATCTGGTGAATGTTGTACGGAGCATTCGAATTCACTTTACCGTATCCACCTCCAATACGGACGGCATCGGTATTCATGACAACGAGGCCAATTATGAAAAAGATCAGGGCATAGATCCAGGTAGCAGGCCGGCTGAGGCGATATCGGATTTCAAATAGAAAGACAGACTTCATGCAGGATATTCGTTAGAACAGGCAATAAGATTTGCTTTCATGGAACCTGCAAGCCTTACCATTGATTTCTGTCCATTTTAAAGGATAAAAGGAAGGGATGCGATAATAATTGGATGTATGCATAAAAAAAGCCACCCTTTTCAGGATGGCTTTTTGATTCACAATTATTCAGACAATTCTTAGTTGATCGTCACATTGATTTCCTTTTTCACCGAACCAACGCAAACCGTGATGATGGCGGATCCAGGTTGAACGGCTGTGATGGTACCGTCAAAATCGACACTGGCTACCAGGGCGTTGTTGCTGCAGTATTTAATGGATGCACCATTTACTGTTCCACCCAACGCATCTTTGGCAATGGCACCAATATCAACTTGAAACCCAAATCCTATCTGCATATTAATATTTGTTGAGGTAACAGAAATACTAGCCACAGAAGGATTATCCGCACCGCAATCGCAATCATCGGCAACAGCAACCTGTACAGAAGCTCCGCCTGCTGCATACCGGTCATCGTTTACAAAAGCGAGAAGAAATCCTGGCATACCCGGCATGGCAGAGCTGCTGGCTTTCAACGTACAACTATTGGAATTAGAGGTGGTGATGGAGAATGGCTGCGGGAATCCCGGAATGTCGTTGAACGGAAGCAACCACTGCACATTGGCAGGATTGGTTGTTAATGTAATGGCATCTGCTGCTCCTGCTCTGTATTTCACCCGATCCACCTGATAGGTTTTCAGTGTAAAATTCTGTGTTTTATTGGCACCGATGCTGGTTGAAAATGGCTCAATGAACATGGCAAAATCCGGGTTGATGGTGACATTGGCCTGGCTCACAATCCCTTCGATTTCAGCATATACGGCGGCCTCTCCTACTCGCAAAGCCACAACTTTTCCTGTCTGGTCAATGGTGGCAGCTTCTCCGTTATCGGTTGAGTCGGTTGTTCGAATGGACCACTTAATGGTTTTACCAGTCACTTCATTGCCACTTCCGTTGAATGCTTTGGCGGTGAAGGTTTTGTCCTCCCCTTTGAACATTTCATACGAACCGGGCGTGATTCTGACCTGCGACACTGGAAGCGGAACGGCAATTTCCCCAAAAACCAGAACCGGCACCTGAACAGACGGACTGCCTGTCAGATTGGTAGCGGTTACGGTAATCACACAGGAACCGGCTTTCAACACTTTTACAATACCTGCCGAGGTAACGGAAGCGATCGACGCATCGGAACTGGCGTATGTGTAGGTTGGTGTTGTGGTTCCGAAATAAATGGTGTTCAACTCAAATTCAGTTCCATCTGCCTCCCACCAGATGGTCCATGGATTGACGGCGAAAACGGTTGACGGTGCCTGAATAGACAATGGAACAGAAGCTGTGTAGGTGGTTCCGTTGTAACTGTATGAAGCGGTTACAGTTGCGGTTCCTTGTCCTTTACCATACACAGAAGTTCCTGAAAACGTGGCCACATCTGTGTTGGATGAGGAATATGTGATGCCGGAGGTGATTGGAATAATGGTACCGTCCGTTCCGACCAACTGTGCATCGAAAGAAAAATTGTTACCCACCGTTACAGCCTGACCACCGGATTTGATCACGAGTGCGTATTGCTTCGTAGGGGTTGGCGAAGAGTCATCCTTTTTGGAGCAGGACCAAAGTCCAGTTAATCCAAACAGAATGAGAACGATAGAAAGGTGTTTGATCATAGATAATTTGATTAATGTGCCGCAAAGGAATGAGCAGATTTTGATTCTGCCGCACCACTTGTACCAAAACTGGTTTATTTTTTGAGAAACCTGGGATTGTTAACGTTCGCTTTCATTCGTTCACATTTCTTCAGAAGAATTGAGAAAATGAGGGAATCAAACATTCCTTGTTTTTGTAAATGGCCCACCTGCGAGAAACAAAAAAGGAGGCACGAGGCCTCCCTGTGTATCAAATTTACCTGCGTTATCCCGGTCATATTCTGGCGACCCGGAACTTTGGGTCAGAACACATCAGGTAATCTTGACGAATTGGTCTCGCCTGAACCAAGTTTTTGAAATCAATTTCATTCGCCCAAAAGTCAGATTTTCAACGATGAACAAACCCGATCTTGATCCGATTTGATTCGCACTGGTGATCCAGCCATTGAGGCAGAATGCGAAATAATGGAATATCAGAATTTGAGTCAAGCGCTTTGAGAAAAAAGTCATGAATGAGAAAGCGAGTTGGAAGTTCGAAGTTCAAAATTCAAAGAATGGACAATTATGTTAAAAGTTAAGCTTACAGTGGCGCCAACAGCGCCAAATGAAGAGTTAAGAGTTTTAAGTGGAATTCATACCAGCATGATCATCAATCAACATTTGGCTCTTAAAGCACCACGGTACATTGTATTCTAAATTCATCACTCATCACTCATCACTCATCATTCTAAAATCGCCTATCAATCACCGAACCCTGTTCCTCGTCCATCCGAATGCGGAGACAGGCGTCGATTTCGGACTGCATCTCTTCTACATGCGAGATCACACCCACAATCCGGTTTTCGGTCCGTAGCTGACGGAGCGTTTCGAATACGAGCGACAACGATTCTTTGTCCAATGTCCCGAATCCTTCGTCCAGAAAAAAGAAATTGCGCTCACTTTTGTTTTTGCTGTTGACGATGTCGGACAAGGCCAATGCCAGGGAGAGTGAAGCCTGAAAAATTTGTCCCCCGCTCAGGGTTTTAGCCAGACGCTGGTGGCCGTTGTTGAGAAAGTCCTGTACATAAAAGGTATTGTCCTCGTCCAGAACCAGACGCAGTTTCTGTTTGGTGAGCCGGAAAAACCGCTGATTGGCCACTTCCACCACATTTCGCAAATAGACCGAAGAGGCATAGTTCACAAATTTGCTGCCTGAGAAAAGAGAGTTGAGTACCTTTAGATTGGCAAGACGGATCTCGAGTTTGTCCTTCAAATCCAACAGTTCCAACGCCTTTTCCCGCTGAGAGCGAATGGTTTCCAGTTCTTTATTTGTAACGGCTCTGTCCTGTTCCAGTTTAGAAACCCGGGCACGGACGGTTTCGAGATTCGTTCGGGCTGCCTCGTGTAAATCAGCATCGAAGGCCTTGCCACTCCCCTGCTTTTCAAGCGTATCCAGAACAGTGCGCAGTTCATTTAATTGCTGGAAAAAGGAATCAATTTCCTTCCGGACGGAATCGACATTCAGGTTCCGGGCTATTTCGGCACGAACAACGCCTTCCGATTCCTGCTGGTTTTCACTCAGCTTCCTCACAAATTCCTGTTCCTTATTATTGGTATCGGCTTCTTTATCCTCTGCTTGCTTCGAAAAAAGGCTGGCTTTCGCTTTGGACTCTGTCAGTTGATTAACAGCCTGCTGCCATTCGATTTCAACCTGTTCCTGTGTTTGTTTTGTCTGATGAATCCGGTTTTCAATCTCCTGAATCCGCATTTCCGGCTGAGAGACCGAGGCAAAACGGGTTTCATCGTCCGGACTTCCTTGCCGCTCCAGTCCCGCCAGTTGCCCTTCCAGTTTCGATAAGGATACTTGGACATCTTGCCGTTCTTTCTCCTGATTCTGAATTCGCTGATCGAGTGCCATCAGTTCAGCTTCCTGTTTTCGGAGCAAATCCCGGATTTCAGTGATTTCTTTCTGCTGCGCATCGATTTCCGCCAACCGGGTTTGAATCTGATCGGTTGACAGTCCTGCCATCGAATGCCCGGCATGCAATTCCAGACAATTATCCAACTCCTTCTGAACGGTATTAACATCCGCTATTTTATCCGAAAGTTCCTTTATCAGCAAACCTGCTTCGGTCTTTACACCCTCCAGAATCCGCAGCTGATTTTCCAGTTCCGCCATCTCTTTTTCGATGATGCCCAGCTTTTCAAGAAGTGTTTTGAGATGCTGAGTCAGATCCTCTGCCGATACAATATTGGGATGGTGAACAGAACCACAAAGCGGACAGGCATCGCCGTCTCCCAAACCTTGGGCAAAGTCAAACAGCTTTTGTTTGGCGCCTTCTTCCACCTGCTGGGTACGAATTGATTCCGCACTGGAACGGAGCCGGTCCGACTCTTCCCGAACCAGATCAATCAGGGCTGCGATTTTCAACTCCGGATCCAGATTGGGAATGCGGGCAATGAGGGCATGTTCCAGGACGGCATTTTTCCTTGCTTTTGCCAGTTCAAGATTCTGGTTGATTTGAGCTTTCTTCTTTTCATGCAGATCCAGTTCGGCTTTCAATCGGACAGAATCTTTCTGAATCTGGGTAATTTCCACCAGCCGGGCCCGCTCGTCCGAACCATCGGCGAAAGAATCCAGTTTTGTTCTTCCACTGGAGATTTTGTCTTTCAATTCCTGCTTTTGCCCGTTGCTTTCACTCAGGATGTTGGCCAGTTTCTGTAAGGATTCCGTCTGTGCCTTTGCATTGGTTTTAAGGGCTTTCATTTCCGCAAAACGGCGAAGTCCTTTTATTTCTTCTTCCCAAACCGGAATCTGAACCGCCTCATTTTTAGCGGCTTCAAATTGAATCTGGATTTGGTCATGATGCATCTGAGCCTGCTCAAAAGCCTGACCTGATTTCTCTTTTTCAGATCGGGCCGCGTGTAACTCCAGACGGGACTGGTCCAGAATCCGTAGATCCGTACCAAACGTCCGAACGATGGATTCGTGGTTTTGCAGATCCCGTTTTCTGTTTTCAAACGATTCCGTCTGTGATTCGAGAAGATTGAGTTTTGAGGTGGCTACCTGCTTTTGCTCTTCAATGAGGCGCAATTCCTCCCAAACCCGGAATTCCGATTCGGCAACCAGACTTTGCTCTTTTGATTGCTGTAGATCTGTTTCCAGTTCAACCAGTTTCTCTTCCACGGCTGTTGGATCCAGTGTTTCGATCGAACCGGTTTCCTGAAGACGGCCCATAACTTTATCTAATCGTGCCGTAGTTTCGGTTTGCAAAGCACCCACTTTTGCCGACACATCAAATTCAGCCAGCCTCGGAAACAGCTCCAGCATCATTTTGGTGCGCTCCCCTCCTGTCAGCTGCAGAAAGTCTGAAAACTGACCTTGTGGAATGATAATGGTCCTACGGAAATTCTCAAATGTTAAGCCAAATATAGATTCAGCATTATTTAAATCTAGTGGTTCCCAAATGGTCGAATTGAAACGTTTCTTATATGATGTTCTCTCAAAACTTTTAGGTTCGCCTTTTTTCGTTCGCCGGTTTTTAACAACAAACCGATACTGATTTTTCTCTTGGCCACTTTCAAATTCAAAATCAATCAAAAAATCCGGAGACTCCTGATTAAAAATATTTTCGGCAATTCCATCTTTTTGATTTAACCTCTGAATTCTCTCGAATAGTGTAAAAGTGATGGCATCGAGAATGGAGGATTTTCCACTTCCCACGGCACCGAAAATGCCGAACAGATGCTGGTGTGTGAGTTCTGAAAAATCAATTTCCTGGCGGGTTTTGTAGGAATACAATCCCTGAATGGTTAGTCGGATGGGCAACATGATACGTCGTGCAGGTTTGGTTTTTAAGGATTTTGGATATCAGGAATGAAGGATTTCATGGAACAATTCTTTCAGTTCTTCGGAAGGTTCCTGGCCTTTCTTTTGTTTGAAAAAGGAAGTGAACAAAGTCATCTTATCAAGCTCAGGATCTGCGACTTCGGCAGCTTCACTTCCCACTGAAAACGTCCGGTTTCGTAACTGGGGAACGATATCGAGAATTCCCTCATGAGCGGCATGAATCCGACGTGAATCCTCCGACTTCAGGAACTCATCCGACACCAATGTCAGTTCCACCAACGCATCCGGATTCTGATCCAGCCAGACCAAAGCTTCATCTACGGAGTCGAAGGTTTTCCGCAAAACGGGCCTTCCTTCTTTCAAAGCAATCTTTTGATAATCAACTTCCGAAGCCGGCTTTGCTTCAAGTAAAACAACGTATTTTTCCTGCCCCGCTTCATTGAGACTGTAGCACAAAGGCGAGGAAGAATACACAACCGGACAAGGCTTCGATGCTACTTTCCAGAACTTATGGATATGCCCGAGCGCCACATACTGGACACCGTCCGGAAGAATCGAAACCGGCAAGGCATCCGTTCCGCCCAGTCCGGCAATGCTTCGTTCATCGTCGCTTTCCGGTTCAATTTCGCCGGAGGAAGGAATGAAATACTGGTGTGTCATTAAGAGATTCACTCCCTTGTCATCGCATTTTTCACTGGCCAGATTTTTCCAGGATTCCGCCAGCAGACTCCGCATTTCCAGGCTGCTGTCTTCGCTTCCCAGGTACTTTTTCAGGCGGACCTCATTGGCAAAAGGCGTCAGAATCAAACGGATGGGAAACTCAATTCCAGGAAGGGCCAACTCCAGAAATCCGGGCTGGCTCTGCAGCAAACGAATCCTATTTTCGGTTTCAAAAGGCGGGACGACGGTGTCGGGATAACCCAGAAGCACAATCCCGCAGGCCAGTGCCAATGGTTCGGGAGCGGCGATTCGGTCCGGAGAGTCGTGGTTTCCCGCAATGGCGACCACCGCCCTTTTTCCATCGGCCGACAAACGGCGGAGGGTTTTGTAAAACAGTTCGGTGGATTCGGAAGATGGGTTCGGTCCGTCGAAAAGATCGCCGGCAATGAGCACGAGATCAACGCAATGTTCGTCGGCCAGCTGGCAGATTTCATTGAGCACAAGTACCTGTTCAGGATGACGGGGAAAACCATTGAGCTTTTTGCCGAGGTGCCAGTCGGCGGTGTGGAGAATTTTCATAGAGGAAAGGGATGCCTCAAAATTCATCTAAAGTCCGGGAAATTGCAACCCCAAATTTGTATTTGGGTACTGGTCAAAAAAGTGGCCAATCTGAGCTCGATCACACCCCGCAGCAAGGCAAACTTATTCGTGTTCGGCTTGCTGTACTGCTCAATGATTTTCGAAATATTGGCAAAAATGGTGGGGACATTGGGGAGAGGACAATAGTGTTTACGCTAAAAAATGTGATGGTTCTTTTGGACTCTGATTCATTGAAGCTGTAACGTCGGCAATCTGACATTCGCTATATCATTTCATTACTAATATCCTCAAATACAGATTTTTACTCTAACTGGTAATCGACGGTTGATATTTAGTTCTTCCACGGAGCAAGGCCACTACCGCCTGGACACACAATCGTACGTTTTCGCCTTCCGCTTCTTGCCTTACATTCCTCATCTGTATATTGGTAGGCTATACTAATTTCCATGGTTCTGCCAAAAACGGTAGACTTTGAAATGGACTGGTCGTAGCTGTAAAAGATGTTTAAGCCATGAAGCTTACATCCTATGCTTACCACGATGGCGTCATTTTGCACCCATTGATCGGGAGCCTGGCGAATGGGCAAACCGCGGTACCAACATCCGGTAGTGAGTTGAAGATTACTCCAGCTTTTTCTGGAATGCTCAATGAATGCTCCAAAATCCCATTGCTGCGAACCGGCTTGCTTTTTGAAAGTCGACAAAATGAATAGGCGGCTCTTATGCTTCAAATTATTGTTAAATCTGGTCGTTTTGGGTGAAATGATTATTGCACCTTGAATGGATAGCTTATGATTCAACCTGTCATTTCCATCCCACATGGACGTATTTGGCTTTGTAATGTGGTGCCAGGCAGCACCCAAAAAAAAGCGTTTGCAGCCATACAATCCTCCGATCGATCCAAGGTCCCCATAAAACTTATTATTACCTCTTGCAGGGACTTCCGCTGTTGAATTATAGTCAAATCCTGCGCCATTGAATTCATCAGGCCAATCGAAATTGCTTCTGGAAATAGAGCGATTTCCACCTGCCAGTTGGTAGCCAAACTTAAGAGATTGGCTTTCATCTCCCAAAGGAACATCTGCAGAGACAGTAACGCCCGCATACAAGCTATTCAGTTGGGCTTTTGAGAAATAGTCGTTGTTCACAAATCCTCCAAATGACCAAATTAAATTATTGATTGTTTTTCTGCCAACTCTTCCCCTTGAATATTCAAACGCAAACAAACCACTGTTGTAAGCGCCAGCAGCGCCTCCAAACCATTGAGTTCTACTTTGGCAGGAAGTCCTGAAATTCTCCTTCTGATTCCATTTTTTTGAATTCTCGCAATCAATTATTCCATTACCAGTAAAAGCCGGGTTTGAATAAAAAGGGATGGAGTAAGGTTGAGAATACTGAAAATCCTGACCATAAACCCTGAATGTAAACAGAATGGATATGATAATGCTCTTGATCGTTTTCATCCGATTACCTTTTTATTGTAACAACTTTACTGATGGTCTGAATTGCACCTTTTTCAGACCGAAGCCCCCGCAATCTATATCGAACTACGAAATTGTAGCTTCCGTTTGGACATTCTCGCCCTTCGAATGTGCCATCCCACTTAAAGTCCAGGTCTCTTGTGTAGAATATTTGTTCTCCCCATTGGTTGTAAACAAATGCTTCAAAATCCTCCGCATTGCGGTGGAAAACTTTCCAGTATTGGTTTGCAATTACTGAGCTCCCGGGGCTGAAAACATCCGGAACCCAAAGTCCAGCGAGGAAGGCTTCCATCGTAGGTTTTAGTCGGAAGGTATCCGGACAGCCCATATCCGAAATACTAACAAGTGAAATGGTGTATTCTCCTGGGATTGTATACTTGTAGGTGGTGTCAAATGCCTCCAGTGTATCGAGAAGATTTTCACCAAAGTTCCAGAGAAACCGCGAACCGCCTATGGTTTTATTAACCGTTCGAATCGGATCGGATTCTTTGAAAATGGGGTATTCGAAAATATTTGGGGAAATGGTAAAAGCCGTATTTGGTTTTGGATTCACGATGACGGATGCCTTTTTAAGCAACGTGTCCACACCCTTTTCATTTTTAACTGTCAGACTAACCTGATAAACACCCGGTTCAGGATAAACAATTTTCTGGCTTTGGTAACGATTGCTACCTGTTAAACGAAGTGTTCTGCCATTGCCAAAATCCCAGAAAGATGATTGGGTAACGAATTTTGACTTGTTGGTGAATGTGACAGTATCGTCTTCACAGACACTGCAGCTATCCTTGCCATTCACTTTAAAATCTGCAATTGGTGGAGATTGAATTACAGAAATGAAGTTCTGTTCAAAAACAGCAGAGCAACTATCCGGATACCGCCAATCCATCACCTTTTGCTTTACAGTGTAAGTTCCCGTCGTGTCATAATGATGTTCGATTAGAGTATTTGGTCCACCAATAATGAGGGTATCTTTACCATCCCCAAAATCATAATAGCGCACCCATTGGCTGCAAATTGGCGTCACTGCTTCCTGCATTTTTAGAATTGGATTTACCTGGTAAAGGTTTGGCCCAAATCCCGGAATAAAGGAAAGACCTGTCTTTGGCATTGGAAAAACCCGCACTTTTCTGGTTGTGCTATCCGCACAACCTTGGAAGGCAACTTTTAGCTTGACAGTTCTTACTTTTTCAATTGTGTCTGGATTTGTATAAATCAGTGGTGTTAATGATAAATTTTTGGACGTTGAAGTACGGTTGTCTCCAAAATTCCAGGAAACAGTTTCCTGACCTCCGAAGTTTTCGGGATTTCTCGAGAATGTCACAGTCAGAGGTGTACAGCCCAAGCTATCGTTTAAGGTAATCCGTGGAATTGGTTTGGGCCGAACTACAACGCTCTTTGTAATTTCACTGAAGCAACTGCTACGGCTGGCAGAATTATAGGCAATTAGCCGGATGCTGGTATTCCCATTTCCGGGTTGCAAAAATGTATAATTAATAATGGGGGCAGCTGTATCTATCGTGGTTACAAAGTCTCCCTCTGTTATTTCCCACCTGAAATATTCTGCATTCAGGGTGTTGGTCCCATCCAATACTACCTCCGACCCTGCGCAAACTGAAGTCGGTGAAATATTGAGACTTAGAACGGGCAGTGGTTTCACCCAGATTGTTTTTCTTTCTTCAGTTAGACAACTTCCTGAATCTGAAATTGCCTGGAGTGTGACTTCATAATAGCCAGAATTTATGTATTTCCTGCGATCAGGGTTAACTCCATTAAAAAATGTGCCCGATTCAGAAAACTTCCAGCGGTATTGAACCCCATTTTGCAATGGCAACGAATTGTGAAAACGGACGGTATCGTTTACGCAAATGACAACTGTATCAGTAATCCAGTTTGGCTGTAACGTCGTCGATGCATAAAATCCAACTTTTGGAGATGGCCAAATGCGGATGCTTGGTCCTTCCGATGTATCTCGGTTGCACTGTCCCTGGGCAATTATTCGCGTTTGAAATCTTCCCGTATCCGGGTAAGTAAATGACGCGTTTGGATTGCCGGAAGCAAAAGGCAGTATGAGGTTGTTATACCCCAACAGAACCCAGGCAGAATCTGCATCTATGGATAAGTTTCTGAATTTTACGCGAAGTGAGTCACAGCCTTGGTATGGTGGAATTACCTGGAATCTGGCAATCGTCTTTTTGACATTGCTAACATTCAAATAGTTCGTATCCCATGAATAGCAAGAGGTACCTGGGTTAATAACTTTTAATCGTACCGGCAACAGACCAGAAGTTGGAACCTGGATTGGCGATGGATTAAACAAGGTTGAAAATGGGCTGGTGCTATTAGCCAAATACCATTGGTAACCCAGGCCAGGTTCAGAACTGTTCAGTATTCGCAAAGAATCATTCAGGCAGATGCTGGGATCCTGAATGATAAAATTGGAATTCGGTTTTGGGTGCACCAATAGTGGTTTATCAAGCGATGAAATGCAACCAGAGCTGTTCATCAGTCCGTAGGCTTTTAGTCGAATCGTGTAATTGCCGGCTGCAAGTACTGAGAAAGTCCACGTAGGAATATTGATGACAGAATCCAGGATAGTATTTCCTTGCATTAGATACCAGCGAATACTGTTTGTAGAGAGACTGTTGTTCTGAAACGAAACCGGTATGCCCTCACAGGCAACAGCAGGTCCGGCAAATACAGCCTGGGGCTGAGGCTTTACCAATACCCATTTCCTTTTATTGGCCTGACAAAAAGGTGGATCTAAATAGGTTTCTTTTAAGTCTACAGAAAACAGGCCGGTTTGATTATAAGTATGCTGTGGAGATTCCAGTGCTGAACCTGGACCACCATCGCCAAATGCCCAGTTATGTTCGAGCCCATTAACGCCGGGGAATTGGTTGATAAACTGTACGGTTTCACCTTTACAGATTGTTATGGTATCACCAAGCCATTGTGGATTGCCAACTGTGGATGCCCAAAAGTTTGCCTTAGGACTTCGCCTGATTCGAATCGTTTTGGAATCGGTCGTATCATATGTGCATTTACCGTAAGCAACCAAAAATGCCTGGATTGTGTCTGGCTGAAAAAATCGAACCACAGCTTGATTGGTTGGTCTTGGAATGGAAATCACTGCTCCATTGCTAAACCAAACTCTGCTGGAATCTCTGAAAACAGAGTTGTCCCGAATGGTTATTTTTAATGAGTCACACCCTTCTAATGGGGCAATTGTCCAGGCGGCAGATGCTTGCCTTGTAGAATTCACATCCACGAAGGCTGTATCGTATGCTCTGCAACCAGTAATAGGATCGGTCACTCGTAATTCAAACCGGTACATCCCCGCTGAATTAAAATTGGGTGTTGGTCCGGGAGTAAATTGATTTATGCCGACTGTCCAGTTGACGAACGGCGGGCCAATTGATTTCCAAAGATATGCCATCCCCGGACTGGATTCATTTGAAAACTGTACAAAGTCACCCAAACAGATAAAACTGGTATCCGGCTCAATCTTGGCAATTGGTGCCGGGAAGACAGTTACTTGTTTGTCCACCGAATCTCGGCATCCTGCATCACCAAATGTGTTTGATGTAATGAGACGAATGGTATAAAAACCAGCTTGATTGAATTTAATGTTGATCGTCTGATTGTATACCTGGGAAGTTGGTGTGATTTCAAAATTGTCTGGATCTAATACTTTCCATCTGTGTTGGATGAAATTTGTAGAGGCATTCTGAAAACTCAAAGTTCCATACTGGCAAACGGTGTTGTTGGTTCCATTAATTATTGCATTGGGTAGTCCTTTAACTTTGACCCATATTGACTTGGTTGAATCGCAATTGGCAGGACCGCTTGCCACAGCTTTTAAAGTAGTTAAATAAAGGCCGGCAATGTTGTATTGCTTGGGTTGAGGCGAAATGGAACTTGAACCTGTATTATCCCCAAAATTCCAACTGTAGTTTACACCAGCCTGACTGGGAAATAAATTTGAATACCAAACCGTGTCTCCAACACAAATGTAAACGGTATCGATCCAGTTGTTGTTTGTTATGGTCTTGGTTAGAAATCCAACCCGTGGGACCGGATTGACTTTAACCTGGACTTTATCGCTTGTATCATCCACACATTGGCCAAAAGCAATCAAATACAGTGAGTAAGTGCCTGGCGTGAAATAGGTGTATTTTAGTTCGGTTTTAGTTGCCCCAAGCGGGTGATTAAAACTATCCCCCGTATAGATTTCACTTGATTGCCTGTTCTCAGATAAATCCCGGATTAAAATGGTATCACCTGGGCAAATCTCATTTGGAACAGCTTCTATTTTGGCCCTTGTTCTAAGACCCGGTCTGACCGTAACTTTCGCAGAATCCTTTGCAAAACATCCACTCTGTGGGTCCTTTACAATCAATCGTATTTTTGTTATTCCACTTGCGTTTAATTGAATTACAGGAGGTTGGTAGGCAAATGACCAAGGTAGAGTCTCACTGTCTTTATACCATTCATAGCTTAAACCCGTACTTGATCCATTCACAAACCGGATGGTATCCTCCATGCAAATGCTGGTATCTTTTGGATTAATAATCAGAGCCATAGGACTTGCATAAACATGAACCCAAGCCGAATCAACCATTCGGTGGCATTCATTAAAAGAGGTTAGTTTAATCTTGTAAACTCCTGGCAGATTGTATTGATGACTTACATTTTTCTGATTCAGGACAATGGTTCCATCACCTAAATCCCAGCGGACGGTTACCCCAGGAATCATGGGAGATGTACTGAAATTTGTCGTTCCTTTATCACAATGGACAGTATCGTCTGCTGTCAATTCATAATTGAAATTCCTTCCTCGTATTTTGATTATTATGCTGTCCGAACTGCTTGGACATGTGTTAATTGCCGTAACCTTTACCGTAAAGAAAAGGTCGTTCATGGTATTGTTTACATAACCATGTTGGATGGTTTCCTGGAGATTGGCTGGATTTACAGCAATGGTCTGGGTGGTACCGTCTCCAAAATCAAAGAACATGGAAGTCGGCGCACCGATTACAGAAGAAGAAAAAGTTACAAGATTAGGTTCCGGGCAATGCGTAAGACCATTGGCACTGATGTTGGCCACCGGCAGGGTTTTCACCAGAATGGTATCGTATAAAATACTGGTATCGCACTGGTTGATGATTCGGAAGCGAATCGGATGCAGGGTATCCTGCCAAATGCTCATCGGGAAGAATTGGTTGAATACCTTTGGTTTCAGAACGAAGTTCCCGTCGCCGAAATCCCAGGCGGTTTCAATGCGGAATCCGGTGGAAGAATCGGTGAAAGTTACGGTTAATGGCCCGCACTGGCTTGTCGGGTTAAATACTTTCCCGTATTTGGGAATTCCCCGGTCGATGATGTGAATCACAATGCTATCGATGTCTTCACATGTGCTGTTATTACGTACCGCAAGCCTCACTACCTTAATTCCGGTATCCGGGAAAGCAATCAGGAGAGAATCCTGATTGGGCCATTGGGAAATAATGCTGCCATTATCGATGGACCAGGTATTGATCAGATTGAGCGAAGGAACCGAGGACCTGGAAATACTGGCCACACGGATGGGTTCATTCACACAGAAAATGGCAGGACCCAGCCCCCGGATTTCAGCTTCCGGTCTTGGATGTACGATGATTCGTTTGGTATCCGTTGAATCGCATCCTGTGACCGGATTCACCGTCCGGCAAAGAATTTCATAGGTAAACGCCTGTGGAATATTTGAAAAACCACTGGGATTCGGATTGAAAATACCATCCGGGCTCAAGCTTGCCGAAGCCCCTGCCGGGCTGGAGCTGATGATGGACCAGTTGCCGCCAAATTCTGCAGAAGCACCGCTAACCAGATCAAGATCAAATGGATCATCGTTGATGCAAATGGTATCCTGATTGCCTCCGGCATCAATGAACGGAAGTGGATTTACCGTGATTTCCATGGTATCGCGACGGAGGCAGAGGCCTTCGCCAACGGTGTAAACAAGTTTGTGAACTCCCAAACCAGCCGCTCTTGGATTAAATGTGGAATCGCTGGTTCCGGCCATACCTGCACCTGTCCAGATGCCAAGTTTCGGTGTAAATCCGCTGATCAGATAGCCCAGCGAATCCAGACAGGTGGCCAGATCCGGACCTGCCAGCACCGTTTCGGGCTCGGTTACCGAAATAGTGACAGTATCCACTGATTCACAGGTCTTGTCGTTTTTCCAGATGTATAATACTTTATAAACCCCGACGGTAGCAGGAACAAAACTTCCGTCGGCATTGATGCCCAGTCCGGTGCCGTTGTCATCCCAGAGGCCTGCACCCGGAAGGTCACCTCCGGCATTGGCCATCTGCACAATGGTTCCGTTTGTAGCACGGCAGAAGGAGGTATCTCTGGTATAGATTCCTGGTAGTGGATTTACCACGATGGTCTTGGTATCGGAGCTGTCGCAGCCATTGGAATTACGGAAGTGGAGCGTAATCACATGGGTACCCGCACCTGCAGTGGCTGGGTTGAAGGTTCCGGCCGATTGATCGGTAATACCAGGCCCAACCCAGGTGCCACCCGTAACCGGGTTTACACTCAACTGCGCTGAAAGTGAAAAGGCTGCATCGTTAATACAGACCGTATCCTGATCGGGACCTGCATTTACATTCGGTAGTGGGTTGACGGTGAAATTGATGGAATCCTGTCGCT
>CAMCXM010000047.1 GCA_945883425.1 Spirosoma fluviale | reverse complement strand
GACTGATAAAATCAAGGCCATTACACCAGCTGTATTTGGTGTGGCAGAAGAAGTACCATTAAATGTACCAGTATAGTCACCAGCTGCACCAGCACCCGTATTGTAACCGGCAGTTCCTGAAATATCGGTAGCGAATATCTTCACTCCCGGAGCGGCCACATCGGCACCTGTTCCGAAATTGGATCCCCACCATGTTTCACCATCGCAGGATGCAGGGTTCTTCCGTTGATTACACATACTCATGGCAATCACGGAGATTACGTTTGTGAGTGTTGCAGGATAAGAATTTGCACCGTTTGCATTTCCGGCAGCAAATAAAACCGGTGCACCCAGCCCTCCACGGCCTTGAGTTGTTGCCCTCGTTATCGGATCATTAATTAAAGTTGAAGAACTTCCTCCACCCCAACTGTTGCTCAAAACATCGGCTCCTCCCTGGTTCCATGCCCAGTCCAGTGATGTACCGATCTGAGCGCTGGTGGTTACCCAGTTTCCAGCAGTATTGCTGTACGCTATCCGGATTGGGATAATTTTACATTGATGAGCAACACCAGCCATTCCAATACCGTTGTTTCCGACAGCTGCTACGATTCCTGCACAAGCAGTTCCGTGTGCATCGTTTCCGCTTGGACCTCCGTTACTTCCAAGTCCGGTACCATCAAAACCAGGCAACATATTGGCAAGCAAATCGGAATGGTTCAGATCGACACCTTCGTCGATGATGGCAACTTTGATTGTGGATGATCCTCTGCTGATATCCCAGGCCGTCTGAAGTTTCATATCGGCACCGGCTGTTCCGGAATATTGAATAGAAGATCCTGTGTTATTTAAAGACCATTGATAGTTGTAGAAAGGATCATTGGGAACATAAAATGGCTTAAGCAATTTGAGCATGTCCGGCTCTGCTGCAGCAAACTTTTGAGATTCGGCAAACTGATTGGCAAGCTCCAATGCTTTTTTAGAAGATTGTTTGTTTACCTGAATGAAGAACAAAAGTGGATCGTATTTATACTGTTCTTTGATGATTGCATTGTTTCTCTTTACCATTTCTTCCATGGTCGAAAAATCACCCCGGTCACGAAGTTTAACCGCCACAATATCTTGCGCAGCTTCAAGGGTTCCATCTGAATACACCAGAAATGGGTTGGCATATTCAGTTTCAGGAAGTGCCTGAAGACGGTCGATCAAAGCCAGAATATCCTTTTCAGGCGTTCCTTTCTTTAATTCAGCCAGAACCACTTTGGGAGCAGGCATCACCATCTCTTTTGTCAACGGACGAAGAAGCGGCTCTCCGGACAGTATCCGGGCTTGTTTCTCAAATGAAATCTGACCCGAGAATTTCACCAGAATTTTCTGGTCAGATAGTTCAAAGAACGTCTTTCCATCTGGTGTGTAATGGTAGAATTTACCAGCGGCTACACCCGCAAACGGGAGTAGAATTATGGCCAAAGCCGAAAGGCCCTGCACCAGCGACCGAAATAGTGAATTTCCTCTGGAGAAAGTTTTTAGCATAAAAATGGTATTTGGTACTATTTAACTCGACAATTATACAACATTTTTTAAATCCAGATATCCGACTAAGGGAAAATGAAAAGATTGATTGGTTTGCCATAGCCGGTAAACCAAGTCCTGACAAATCTACCTTTTGATCATGACAATTCTCATCAAATACAAATAGGTCGGAAATTCAGAAAAGAACCCGATTGGCAAGCCAGATTATACAAAGTCGTTAAAAAACATTCGATTTCACATCGTTTCCCTGACTCTGGATTTTTCAATTCCAAATGAACCTTGCAGATGTATGGAAGCAAAATTTAGAACGAAGAAACAGATTCCGGAAAACAGAATTTCCAGCGTCCGCCACTTCATCGTTTTTCCCTGAGATAAAATTCATAAAGAAATATTTCACATCAGACCAGACAGGACATTTTTTTTCTACATTGGCCCCTGTTCACATACCAGATTATCATGAGCGAAACATCAGTTAAAAAAGCAATCGGTGGAGCCTTCGTTGTTCAGCAAACAACTCCGGATCAAATCTTTATTCCGGAAGATTTCACCGAAGAACAAAAAATGATCGGAAGCACCTGTGAGGATTTTCTCGAAAAGGAAATCTTTCCCCGACTGGATGAAATCGACAGTCAGAAAGATCCGGAACTGATGCCTTCTTTAATGGACAAAGCCGGCGAACTGGGTTTGCTGGGCACTTCTGTTCCCGATGTGTATGGTGGTTTCGGAATGGACTTCAACACCTCCATGCTGGTGGCAGAAGTCATTGGAGCAGGACACTCTTTCGCTGTCGCACTTTCGGCCCACACCGGTATCGGAACCTTGCCGATTGCCTATTATGGCAACGACGAACAAAAGGCCAAATACCTTCCCAAACTGGCTACCGGCGAATGGAAAGCCTCTTATTGCCTCACCGAACCCGATTCCGGTTCAGATGCCAACAGCGGAAAAACCAAGGCCGTCCTCAGTGCAGACGGAAAACAATACCTCATTACCGGACAGAAAATGTGGATCACCAACGGTGGGTTTGCCGACATTTTCATCGTCTTCGCCAAAATCGAGCAGGACAAAAACCTCACTGCCTTCATCATTGAAAAATCCTTTGGTGGAATTACAATGAATGAAGAGGAACATAAAATGGGGATCAAAGGCAGCTCGACCCGGCAGATCTTTTTCAACGATTGTCCGGTTCCGGCTGAAAACATGCTCAGTGCCCGTGAAAACGGATTTAAAATCGCAGTGAACATCCTCAACATCGGACGCATAAAACTGGCCGCCGCAGCAATTGGTGCGTCAAAACGGGTAGCGGCTACGAGTCGGCAGTATGCATCAGAGAGAAAACAGTTTGGTGTGGCAATCGGGACATTCGGCGCCATTCAGTTTAAAATGGCGGAACAATATGTGAAAGTCTACGCCAGCGAATCGGCAACATACCGGGCCGGACAGGACATCGAAAACAAACAGCATGAGCTCATGTCGGCCGGTATGGATGAAGTTCAGGCCAAGCTGAAAGGCGTGGAGAATTATGCCATCGAATGTGCCATCCTGAAAGTGCATGCCTCTGAAACATTGGATTATGTGACGGATGAAGGCGTTCAGATTTATGGTGGAATGGGCTACAGTGCCGATGCTCCCATGGAAAGAGCCTATCGCGACAGCCGCATCAACCGAATTTTTGAAGGAACCAATGAAATCAACCGTCTCTTGGCTGTGGGCACATTACTAAAAAAAGCCATGAAAGGCGAGATCGATCTGATCGGACCTGCCATGAAAGTTCAGCAGGAAATCATGTCGATTCCGGATTTTGGAGCGGCACAGGAAGAAGGATTCCTCGCAGCCGAAGTGAAAAAACTGGCTCAGTTAAAGAAAGCGTTCCTGATGGTTTCCGGCGCTGCGGTTCAGAAACTGATGATGCGAATCGAGGAAGAACAGGAAATCATGATGTTCCTCGCTGATATCTTAATTGAAATTTATGTGGCCGAATCTACGCTTCTCCGGACGATGAAACTGGCTTCTCAAAAAGGAGAAAGTGCTGTGAACCTGGAGAAAAATGCCACCATTCTTTACCTGCATCTGGCCACAGAGAAAATTGCTTTTTCAGCTCGTCAGGCTTTGCAAAGTTTTGCCACCGGCGATGAACTGAAAATAATGATGATGGGACTCAAACGGTTCACCAAACAGGAACCGGTGAATGTGACCCAGCTAAGAAGAGAAATTGTAAAAGCACTGTACGTTTAATAAGGACGGAATCAAAATAGAATCAGGCCATCCAAACCGGGTGGCCTTTTTTATTTTGAGGGTGCGAACTTGTACACAACCCCATCGGCATACGAAACAACCAGCACATCCCCATTCTTTGATTGCCCAAAACACGAAACCTGAATGGGTGGCGATTGGCGTTCGGCAAGCAGCGTATTGACTTTCGTTGTTGGATGAAAAATCCAAATGCGTCCTGTTATAAAGTCACCATACAAATACCCGTCGTTCCATTCTAAGATGGGTCCGTGGTAGACAAAGCCTCCTGTTACGGACTTGTCCCCGTTTTTCTGACTGTAACTCACAACCGGAGGCGTGGCATTGGCTGGTTTTGGATCTGTTGGTTTGAAAACATTATCCGCTTCATAATACCGCCAGCCGTAGTTTTTTCCGAATTCGATGATGTCGATTTCTTCCACCGCATTCTGGCCTACATCGCCGCCCCATAATTTTCCTGTTTTGGAATCAAACTGCATTTGCCAGACATTCCGTAGTCCGTACGCAAAGATTTCGGGTCTGGCTTTCGGATTGTTCCGGAATGGGTTGTCCGCCGGAATCGCATACGGCAACCCATTTTCCTGACGGTCCACATCGATTCGAAGCATTTTCCCGAGCAGCACATTGAGATTCTGTCCGTTGTTTTGTGGGTCACCACCCGAACCGCCGTCGCCCCATGAAATGTAGAGATAGCCATCGGGACCAAAAAGAATCGAACCTCCGTTGTGGTTTTCCCAGGGTTGGGAAACAGAGATTAGTTCCCGCGTTTTTGAAGGATCCACTTTCCATTTCTGGAGATCTGTAAGCTGCATTTCCACAATGTGGGACACCATTTCCTTTGATTGGCCTTTGGTATAGGAAACATAAAACTTCCGGTTTTCAGAAAATTTCGGATGAAATGCCAAACCCAAAAGACCCGTCTCAAATCCTTGCTGGCTCACCAAAGCCGTTACATCGAGGAACAGACTGCGCTTCACACTCGCCCGGTTGTCTTCCATGCGGTACACATTTCCTCGTTGTTCTACAATGAAAATATCGTTGTCAAAACCCGGTGCTTTTACCATTCCAACCGGATTGTCAAATGGCGCCATTGATTTCCAATAGGGCTCATGAGAAGCCTGTGCAAATGACAAACTCACATGGAATATGGAGATGAGCAGGACGAATGTGAAGAATTTCAAAAGAGGAATCGTTTAATGAAGGCGCAAGATATCATTACTGAACAGTAGCCAGGAACAGAATTCATGCAGCGATTGTTTCTGAACGATAGGTTATTCAGAGACATACTTTTTTTCAATATCATTTGGATTCTGACAAAGTCCGGATACTTTTGCGACAGTGTTGCAAAAACAATTTTTCACAAGCGTTCTATTCCTGCTGCTTTTCCTGCATGCACCACATGCCATTGGACAGGTACAGCCTTGTGAAAATCCGGTTCGGGGCATGATCAATTCCGGTGCCGACCACAAAGGATTGCCATTTGCCACCATTTTGATTCCGGAACAGAAGCGATTGGTTTACTCAGATTCAAGCGGAGTATTTGAAATCTGCGGACTTCCTTCCGGCACAAAAACCAGGGCCATCGTAAAATTACTTGGATTCGATTCTCTTGTTGTTTCACTGGAACCCGGAAAAAAAAGACTGGTTTTCCACCTTCATGAAAAAGACCAATGGCTCGATGCCATCGATGTAAAAGGACAGCACCGTCATTTTGAAAGCGAAGTGGTCGAAGCCGAAGCCCTGCACAAAACCGAACTGGAACGCAGCCGGGGTATGTCGCTGGGTGAAATGGTCCGTAAAATTCCCGGAGTGTCGGTTATTCAGACGGGCCCTACCTTATTCAAACCGGTGATTCAGGGAATGAGCGGCCAACGGATTGCCATTGTGCAGAACGGGCTCAAACTCGAAGGCCAGCAATGGGGATTCGACCATGCACCGGAAACCGATCCCGGAATGGCCAATGAAATTGTGGTGGTGAAAGGGGCTCAGGCTGTGCGCTTCGGAGCCGATGCCATTGGTGGTGCGATACTTCTGGAACCGGGTGATTTCAGCACAAACGGAAAACTGACCGGCCAGTGGAACAGCGGATATTCAACTAACGGAAAGGGATTTTTTCAGCGACTCCAGCTGGAAAACCGGCATGGCTCAGAACACGTTTTTTCATGGCGGCTGCAATCGAACCTGAAAAAATCGGGTGACTTTCACACGGCACGGTATGTTTTAGGAAACACCGCCATGGAGGAAATCAGCGGACAAGCCATACTGCGGCATCAGTTTGAAAACCGATGGAAAAATGAATTGATCTACAGTACATATTATAGCAAGCCTGGTATTTTTTCTGGATCCCATATTTCAACTCCGGACGGAATCCGTCAGGCATTCAACCGCCCCGATTCCAGTTATCGGTATGCCTTTTCCTATGGCATTGACCGACCTTTTCAAAAGATCAACCACCAGACCATCCGGGCAAAAACCGAATACCAATGGAACCCGAAACAGCAAACACAGTTGTCGGTTTCGTACCAGAAAGATGTGCGGGAAGAATACGACATCATCCGAAAAACGAGCTCTGATTGCCCCGATTGCCCGCAATTGTATTTCAAACTGCAATCCACACAGGCCGAACTCAGCCATGTTTTGAAAAAAGAAGGAATGGAACTTCGCGGAGGTTTGGTTGGAACCTATCAATCGAACGAGGTGGAGCGAAAAATTCTGATTCCCAATTTCCGGATGCAGCAAGCAGGAACGTACGGAATCGCTTCCTTCTACCAAAACAAATGGGCATTCGAAACCGGGGCACGACTCGAATACCGGAAGCAGCAGATTTTCCGGTACGTAGCCAACCAGTTTGAAAATCCGGTCCGCCTTTTTCTGAACTACATGCTCAATGCCGGTGCCCGCTATCAGATCAACGACCACTGGCATACCAAGCTCAATGCGCAGGTATCCAAACGGGCACCCAATGTGAGCGAGTTGTATTCCAACGGTGTTCACCAGGGCTCGGCCAGTTTTGAGAAAGGGGATGAAACGCTTTCCGCTGAACAGATTTTCAACGGGACCTTTTCCATTCACCATGAATCCGAAAAATGGTCGGTGCTTGTCAATGTGTTTGAGACATGGTCGCCTGATTATATTTACCTGAGTCCGGTGGGCGACAGCATCATCACCAACATTCGCGGGCCCTTTCCCTTTTTTCAGTATCGTCAATCCGAAGTGAATCTGAGTGGAATCGATGCTTCGATCAGCTATCAGATTTCCCCTCAATGGCATGTTTCCACTAAAGGTTCGATGATCAGGGGCTGGAACCGGAGCGATAAAACCTGGCTGATTTTCCAACCGGCCGACCGGGCCGATCTGCAGCTTTCATATGAAACCGGCCTGGGAAAATCAGATTACATTCTGGAGCTGAGAGGTGGCCCTCAGCTGATAGCCCGTCAATCGAGGGCACCGGAAAATCTGGACTTTGTGCCTCCTCCTGCTGGTTACGTTCTGTGGAATGCCCGACTTGCCGTCCGCAAAACCAAAGGCCGCTTTCAGTTTGATGCCTCGGTAGAAGGACAGAATCTCGCCAATCTGGCCTACCGCGATTATATGAACCGGTTCCGCTATTTCGCCTATGATCTGGGGCGCAACATTCAATTTCGACTATCCATTCCTTTTAATTTTTAATACTATGATTCAAAAACAATTCCGTCCGTCTCTTGCCATTTTCTCAATGTTGATGGCTTCCACTTTGTTCAGCTCATGCAGCGACAAAGCCGATGATCCAAAAAAGAACGAAGAAAACGAACTGATTACAACGGTTCACCTTCACCTCACCAGTCCATCCGGTGCGATGACCATGGCCACCTGGAAAGATCTCACGCCGGATGATGCCGCTGGAAGAACGGTGGACACTCTATTTCTGGAAGATTCCACCTTATACACCGGAATGATTGAGTTATCCGATCAAAGCAAATCGCCGGCGGTGAACATCAGCGATGAAGTAAAGACCGAAGGCGTTGATCATCTGTTTATTTACAAACAAACTCCCGCTGCAACACCGTCCTGGTTTACCGTTGTTCGAACCGACAAAGACGCCAATAACCGGGAAATCGGCCTCACGTACACGCTTCAAACCAATGGAAACAAAGGCGTGACCGGGATCAATGTCATATTAAAGCACCAGCCGGAAATAAAGGACGGTACCGAAACACCCGGTGATGTGGATGTGGATGTGGTGATACCGGTAAAGATTCGGTAGAAACGAATATAAGTCAATCCAACAGAGTTCGAGATATCCGATCCCGAACTCTGTTTCGCTTCGCTGTTCGGGATATCCAATCCCGAACCCAGATAACGAGGATTTAAAATCCTCCAAAAGTCAGCTTGATGTAAAAACCCGATTGTTCTCTCTCAAAAAATAGAGAAGTTAATTCCCCCTACGCCTCCCTCGTTTCATTGGCCGATCGCACAAACAGATGTTGCAGCAGATTTTTGTAATCTTCGCTCATCTCTTGCTTCCTCCGTGCGTAAACCAAACCTTCCGCCTCTAAAAATTTGTCGAGGCGATAGGTTTCGAATCCGGCCAGGCGTCCGCCCCAGGTAAACGGCGGCACGTGGACCGGCGGGAATCCTCCGTCAAATAAGTTGCTGCAGGGACCGACCACGGTTCCGGTATTAAACATCGAATTGATGCTGGTTTTGCAGTGATCGCCCATGAGCAATCCGCAGAATTGAAGTCCGGTTGACACCATTTTCCGTTCGGAACAGGACCAGATTTTTACGTCGGCGTAGTTGTTTTTGAGATTGCTGTTGTTGGTGTCGGCGCCCAGATTGCACCATTCACCAATCACCGAATTACCCAGAAATCCATCGTGGGCCTTGTTGCTGAATCCAAAGAAAACCGCATTGTTGATCTCCCCTCCTACCTTACAAAACGGCCCGATGGTGGTATCCGGCCGCATTTTAGAACCCATGTTCACAACCGAATGGTCAAGCAATGCAAACGGTCCTTTTATGACGGAACCTTCCTGAACCTGAGCGTCTTTACCAATGTACACCGGCCCTTCCGCTGCATTGATCACAGATGCTTTGATATCGGCTCCGTCCTCAATGAACAAATTTTCTTTGCCATACACCTGCGTAAACGGATCGGTGAGTTCGGCGGAGGTGCGTCCTTTGGTGATCAGTTCAAAGTCAGAACGCAGCACCTTTCCGTTCTGTGAGAAAATATGCCAGGGCTGAGTGATGAGAAGCGCATCCGGGATCTGACGGACCAGCGAAAACTCATGGCCTTTGTAATCACCATGGGTTGAAGAATTGCCCTCCTGATGCCAGGCCAGTAATGTTTCATCATGAAACAGGGCTTCATTGGGACCCAGATTTTTGACCATCTCCGCGTCAAATGCATTCGGAACCCAGGCCGGGTGAATCCAGATGCCTGCCTTTTCAGCCGGAATGGGCCAGAGTTTTTCGAGTACATCGTGCCCGCAAACCTGAACTTTTGTTGCCAGAAGTTTCTCCCAGCGTTCGGCCATGGTGAAAATTCCGACACGAATCAGGGCGACAGGTCGGGTCAACGTAAAGGGCTGAAGCTGACGACTAACCTGAGCCGGATCAAAAAGGAAAAAATTCATTGGAAGTTAGCGCTTAAATTTGCACAAATATAGAAGGAGAACCACCCCGGATGGTTCAAAATAATCCGGATTTTACACCCCGCTATGGAAGAAATAAACATCAAGCTCGACACCATTGAAGAAGCACTCATTGCCATTAAAAACGGAGAGGTCATTCTGGTAGTCGACGATGAAGACCGTGAAAACGAAGGCGATATGATTTGTGCTGCCGACATGGCCACGCCTGAAATCATCAATTTCATGACCAAAGAAGCCCGTGGGCTCATCTGCCAGTCGCTCACCGAAGAGCGTTGCAAGGAACTGGGACTCGGGATGATGGTGGGTAAAAACACCGCCACGCACGAAACGGCATTTACGGTTTCCGTGGATTTGCTGGGTCAGGGAAACACCACCGGTATTTCGGCATCCGACCGGTACCGGACAATCAAAGCGTTGGTGAATCCTCTCACGCGTCCCGAAGAACTGGGTCGACCGGGTCATATTTTTCCATTGCGGGCACAGGCAGAAGGCGTGTTGCGGCGGACTGGCCACACGGAAGCCTCAATGGATTTTGCCCGTCTGGCGGGATTGAGTCCGTCCGGTGTGTTGGTGGAAGTACTGGATGAAAACGGCGAAATGGCCCGCCTTCCGGAATTGCGGAAACTGGCCGACAAACTGAATCTCAAACTGGTATCGATCAGCGATCTGGTGGAGTACCGTCTGCAGAAGGAATCGTTGATCGAACGAGAGATAGGCGTGCAGATGCCGACCGAATGGGGTGATTTTGATCTGGTGGCCTTCCGTCAGAAAAATACCGGTGAGCACCATCTGGCCCTGATCAAAGGCACCTGGGATGAAAACGAAGCCGTCCCGGTTCGGGTGCACTCCAGTTGTATGACCGGCGATATTTTCGGATCTTGTCGTTGTGATTGCGGACCGCAACTCCACCGTGCTATGGAAGTTGTCAATGAAATCGGAAAGGGTGTGATTCTGTATATGAATCAGGAAGGCCGTGGCATCGGACTCATCAACAAACTGAAAGCCTACAAATTACAGGAAGCGGGGATGGATACCGTCCAGGCAAATGAAAGCCTCGGATTTAAAATGGATGAACGAGACTATGGTGTTGGGGCGCAGATTCTCCGGGATCTGGGCATCCGGAAAATCCAGCTGATCTCCAACAATCCGGTAAAACGGGCAGGACTCATGGGCTATGGTCTCGAAATCATGAACACCATTCCCATCGAAATCACGCCGAATCCCCACAACAAACGCTATCTGGAAACCAAGCGTGACAAGATGGGGCACACGATTCTGAAGAAAAAATAAGGGATGAATGGTGAGTGATGAATGATGAGTGATGAATGATAAGTGATGAATAAAATACAATTCTGAAATGCCCTGGCGCCTTTAGGTGCCGGCTATTGGTAGAAACAATAACCAACAATGGGCCAGAGTGCCGTAGGTACGGAATATGGTATGGGTTGGCTGCCTGTGGTTGTCTGAACCAGGATTTACAGGATGGTAGGATTAGCAGGATGAATGCAAATTAAAATCCTGGAAATCTTAAAATCCTGAGAATCCTGATTCTGACAAAATTTGGGTTGGCTGCCCGTGGTTGTCTGAACCAGGATTTTTTGGATTATTGGATTTTAAGATGAATGCAGAAATGTAATTGAGGGAATTTCTGGCGCCTTTAGGTGCCGGCTATTGGTAGAAACAAAAACCAAGCGTGGACCAGAGTGCCGTAGGTACGGAATATGGAATGGGCTGATTTACCCGATATGGTCACGGATAGGATTTTAAGGAGAGGCACGAACCGGATCTCAACACCTCAAAAAAACTCAGGATAAGCATAGATTATCCAATACCAACTTATGGTATATTTGTACAATTAACATTCCATATCATGGCACGAAATACTTCCATACTTCTCGGTGACTATTTTGAGAATTTCATAAACGAACAAATCGCATCCGGGAAATACAGCTCTGTCAGTGAAGTTGTTAGGACGGCATTACGAGTTTTTGAAAAAGAGGAAAACAAAACCAAATCCTTAATCGATGAATTGAAAAAAGGCGAAAAAAGCCCCAAAATCAAAGAATTTGATCGCGACCAGAATCTAAAGGATCTTCATGCCAAATTCCTGAAATAATGCCCAATTACATAATCAGTGAGGAGGCCATTGAGGACATTAACAATATTTGGATGTACACGGCTGAAAACTGGTCCACAGGCCAGGCTGATCGATACTATAATTTGATCCTGGACGAAATCGAATACATCGCTGACAACTTTGAGTCTGCACGTGATATGGGGAAAGTGAGAAAAAACTATCGATACTCTAAAATCAAATCCCACCTTATTTTCTTTAAAAAACACAACGACAAAACCATTGAAGTTGTGAGAGTGCTCCACGAAAGAATGGACATTGAAAACAGACTAACTGATTGAAAGGTTAGTGGTTAGTGGTTTAAAAAATGTCAATACGAGACGATTGCAGTGAAATTAGTGGATCTTTTGGCGCCTTTAGGTGCCGGCTATTGGTAGAAACAATAACCAACAATGGGCCAGAGTGCCGTAGGTACGAAGTGATGAGTGATGAATTATGAATTATAAATAAAATACAATTCTGAAATGCCCTGGAGCCTCTAAATGCCTACTATCGGTAGAAACAAAATACAACAAGGTGCCAGAGTGCCGTAGGTACGAAATATAGAATGGGTTGGCTGCCCGTGGTTGTCTGAATCCATGCTAAAGCTTGGCAAGCAGGATTTAAAGGATTATGGGATTGAAGGAAGAATGCAGAAGTGATTTGAAATGTGATTGGGGGATATTCTGGCGCCTTTAGGTGCCGGCTATTGGTAGAAACAATAACCAACAATGGGCCAGAGTGCCGTAGGTACGGAATATAGAATGGGTTGGCTGCCCGTGGTTGTCTGGACTAGGATTTTTTGGATTATTGGATTTTAGGATGAATGCAGAAATGTAATTGGGGGAATTTTCTTGCGCCTTTAGGTGCCGGCTATTGGTAGAAACAAAATACAACAAGGGGCCAGAGTGCCGTAGGTACGAAATATGGAATGAGCTGCCAACCCAAGGTTATTGAATTAAAATTAGGGGACAAAAGAGAAGCACACCGCCAAACCCAACCCCAAAACCCCTCTCCACCGGATACCCGGAAAAAATATTTTTTCGTGTTTTTAAGAAGGACCTAAAAGCCCAACATCATTCAACAATAAGTTTGGCTGAACTTTTCCAAATTCCATTTCCTATTTCAAGAAAATATAATCCTGGAATAGCGTCCGTCATTTGAATCGATTCAAGGTTATTGTCGCCGTAGGTTTGGAGATTTTGATTCAACAAAAGCCTTCCATGAATATCCAGGATTCTGATCGTCAGTTCTTCATTTCTTTTCGAATCAATACGTACGTTAAATTCTCCGGTTGAAGGATTAGGGAAAATCTCAAATATGGAATTCTCAACATTATTGGGTCTGACACCAGAGCAAATAACAAAATTCAGACTGACGGTATCTCTGAATGCGCATCCATTTCCGGTTATAATCTGAGCCCAATACTGGCCGGAAGAGTTAACGAAAATCGATGTGTCCGTTTGATTATTCGACCATAAATACGAGGTGTATCCAGGCCCAACCTTTAAATTATAGACACTTCCAACACATAAAGTAGAATCCGGGCCCAAATTGACTGGATTCCCCTCCCTGAAAATTACTACCTGATCCGCCGAACTGCATACTCCAACTGTTATACTCCACGAAAATGTATTTGCCCCAATTCCTAAATTACTCACGGTACTTTGACTAGAGGACGAATTCCCAAGGCTTCCTGAACCGGAAACCAACGTCCAAATGCCAGTTCCCAATTGAGGAGGTAAACCTTCAAGACTTGTTACGGAACTACAAACAATTTTATCTACACCGGCATCCGGGGAAATGTATTGATTCTGAAGACTTATAAAATTTGTTTGATTGTATGCCCGGCCACGGGTCGGGTGAACAAATCCAATTGTGTTTTTGAAGCGAAAAGGAAAAACACGATAGTAGAAAGTTCCACTCCCTGGATTATCATTAAAGGTTGTGATTTGAGAACTATTAATTATTCCTACCACAGTAACCACTTGATTTCCGGAACCGTATGAACTGTTCAACGGATATTCTACACCATTCTCGGGAAAACCAAAAACACCTGTTTGATTCCTTACAACCATATATCCAATTGTAAGATCGGCCGGAAAACTATCAGCTACAGGCTGCCAATTTAAATGAACAATCCCATTAGAGGTCTGATTAGCACATGCAATTTGATTATCAAATTTTGGAGCCCTTAAATTGATAATCCAATTGTTATTCAGTGGGCTATTTCCGATACCTTCGAAGGGTGAATCGGATGTATCAATAATTGAGTTGTTCGTTAATGATTGAATGCCTGAACTAAAGTCAGAAGTTGTTCCCGAAGTCATTATTAAACTGGTTGGAGCTAACATTCCAAACTTAAAAAACGTAAAATTTCCACACGGGCGGGTTGCTGCTCTTGCTGTAGTTGTGTTAGTCCAGTTGGCACTTGTGGTAAAGCATGAACCGCCTAAAACGCTTGATCCAGGGTTACTCGCATGCCCAATACCATGAATCATTTTCCCTGTGGAATTCACAATTTGCACAAAATCTGCTTGATCGCTTAGAAACATTGTGTTAGAAGAACCACCTGAAAAATAATTTTGGTTACGGCAACAAACTCTAATAAAACCATCTGATTTGTCCGCGTCTGTAATGTCATCACAGTTATCATCGCTCGATGCATGATCGATGATAATGATAGTTCCAGATCTAAGATTTTTCCAAAGTGGATGATTACTGAATTGTAATTTAGGCTGCCAGGTTGAAGTTCCGGCATTGTTGTCGCCAAGAAACCACCCCGAAATATCAAGATTGTCTTTTACCACAACTAGCTCGGTCCACTCATCGCTTTGGCTTGCAGCATTATAGTACTCGTTGACTATAATTTCCTGTCCTAGTGAACGCAAGAAGGAAGATAAAAACAAGAACCCAAAAAGGATGCCTGAGAGAATTTGAGATTTAAGCATTGATGAGTAGATTTAAAAGAAGGCAACATAGCCCAAAATTTTGATTCGATAGTTTAGCTGGAGTTAGGGAAACTTTTCACAGTCTTGAATTCGGTACGGACTACTCTTATAGGCATGTAATTGTAAGCATATGGTTTGTCGAGCGGAATCCTAAGAGTAAAAAATTTGAATAATTCAAAAGAGAACCACCACCCCAAAAACCCACCTAAAAACCTCTTTCCAACGGATGCCTGGAAAAACAATTTTTTCGTATTTGGCAAACTCCCTAAAAACACCCCCCATAACCCATCCCTTTCCCCGTGAAAACATAGAGAGCAAAAATTTGGCGCTTTAGGAAAAGATGGTTTGTTTTGTAACTTGAATACTTTAATTGAGAACAATTTTAAACCAAGACCTTTCAATCTATCATTTTTATATAAAAGTTCTTCCTAAATAATTTAAACAAATGAAAATTATGAAAAACCTTTCTTTCCTAATATTTTGTTGCATAAATATTCTTATTTCAAGCAAAACCAAAGGTCAATTTATCTTTGATCAAACACCTGGCCAACATAACCAAGATGTTTGGACAGCCATCTACAGCCCAAATGAGAGATATATTGTAACAGCTTCTGCAGACAAAACAGCTAAACTTTGGTCTGTAGATAGTGTGAATAAAGAGATAAACTCAGTAACAGAACTTAATAAACATTCTGGACAAGTTAATACTGCCAGTTTTTCACCTGATAGTAAAAAAATAGTGACATCGTCCGATGATGGGACAGTAAAAATTTGGGATATTACTGGTAAAGAAATTTCAACAATCACTAACAATCAAGTTATTCAAAATAAACCTACCAAATTCAACTCTGCTTATTTCTCACCAGATGGCAGTAAAATATTAACCAGTTCAATTGATGGTAACGTTTGTTTCTGGAATGCAAATAATGGTAATAAAATAATTTGCAAGAAAGATCATGGTGATAAAGTTTGGTCAGCAAGTTTTTCAGAAGACGGAAATTACATAACTTCTGCCTCAGACGATGGTTCAATTAATATTTATAGTGCTAAAAATCTTTCACTTAAGCAGAAAATATTTTCCGGTAAAAAACAAAGAATATGGTACTCAACATTTTCAAAAAATGGATCTAAGATCGGCGTAACATATAGAGATACTATTGCTCAGATTTACGATTTCAGATCAGGTAAATTACTTTTAACTTTAAAAGGTCATCATAAAGATGTCAATTGGATCGATTTTTCACATGACGAGAAACAAGCTGCTACCTCATCAGACGATAAAACTGTTATAGTATGGGATTTAACAACTGGAAACATAATTCAGAAATTGGAGGGCCATGAAAACTGGGTGAATTCTGTCGAATATTCTCTTAATGATAAAAATCTCATAACTTCTTCTAGCGACAGAACCTTAAAAATTTGGAGAGTCAAATAATAGATTTATCTCCAAATGCGAGACAAGGGTCACTTGATTTTTTTCGAGGGCTTGCAGCATTTGTTATGATCGGGGCAAATGCGTGGCCCTATCTTTTCAGCCATTATTCTTGTCCATTTAATCTCAGAATAATTTTTTCGACAGCCGCTCCAATATTTATTTTATTAAATGGAGCTTCTATTGCACTTTCAATAGAAAAGGATAAAAAGTATATTTATTTTGTAAAAAGAGGAATTCAATTATTCCTGATTGGATGTTTTATAGATATATACATCTGGAATTTATACCCGATATATACTATGGATATCTTGTACTTAATATCTTTATCAATGGTTTTTATTCCATTACTTAGAAATATTAATAAGCATTTTATTCTGGTTATAGGACTGTTTTTTTTATTTACTAATAAATTATTTAAATATGAATACAAATTAGTTGAGCTAGAAATTACTGACAGATTTAGTAATGTAAATTTAATTAACTTAGTAAATAACATATTTATAGATGGTTGGTTTCCAATATTTCCATGGCTAGGCGTTGCAATAATAGGATTCTATCTCTACGGCATTAGAACCGTAATTATAAAATCAAAATACAAAATACTAGCTATTGGATTAACTCTTATAACATACTATATATCAACAAATAATAAAGTAAAAATTTTTAATTCTTACAGGAACGGATATACTGAACTATTCTATCCAGTTGATTTTAATTTTACAATCTTTATACTTGGGATATCATTAATCATGATGTCATTATTAAACTTTGAATTTCCAAATTACAATATATTAAAAAAATATGGTTCAGTCTCAATGCCAATATATCTTATACATAATATTTTAATAAAATTTTACTTACCTTTATTTTATCAAAGTATTACTCATTTTAACTACATTACATTTACAATTGCATACTTTTCATATTACATAATTTTAACTTTTTTTGTTTTGTTAATTAGCTCTAATTTAGATAAAATAAAATATGGAAAATTTTGGCATGTAGGCAAACTAATAGGCTTGTAGCCTCAGAGTTAAACTCAATGCACTGTCAAATTCACAATAATCTTAAAATAGGAATATGATATACTAAACTTAAAAAAATTATTACAGGTGTGCTAGTCAGTATTATAACCGTACTTAATGCCTAAAAAGTTCCCTACCCCACCCTCCAATAATTCTTATACTCAAACAACCGCACTCCGGTCTGGTTTTCGAACCAGTGGAGGAGCCATTTTTTGAGGCCGAATTTTTTGCGGCGGGTGTCGAAGTGGAAGTCCCAGTTGAGGCGTTGGATGCGGTCCTGCATCACCGCCGGATGGGTGCCCTTAAACAGCTCCAATGATTCGATGATGCCGTAATCATAGGCGTCGGCCTCGCTCACGTTCTTTTCCACCCAGTCGTCTCCATGCCAGAGCTTCTGGAAGCTTTTCTGCTTTTCCTGCTGGAAATGCGGGTTTTTCACCCAGCCATAATGGTAAATGCGTGCTGGAATCTGCACCACATTCAGCTTCCGTCCGTTGTAGCGAAAGCCCTGGGCATCTTTGTACGACGACATACCGGGCAGATTCCGGATGATCCGGATTTCCTTGCGGTACCAGGCCCGGGAATCGCCGATGTACTGGTAGCTGCCGTAAAAATGGGTGTAGTCGAAGAGCAGTCCCTCCACCTTCGGGTTCTTCAGATGGGTTTCCATCGCCTGTCGCACGGGGGCCACAAAATCTTCGTGCAGCACCTCATCGGCCTGGATGTAAAAACACCAGTCGCTGTCGGCCGAAATGGCGGCCAGAGCCTTGTTGGTTTCTTCGGCCAGCACCCGCCCTCCTTCGCGGAGTGTTTCATCCCAGACGGTATCGAGGATCCGAATTTTGGGAGACGCAATGGCCAGAATCATGGCCCGGGTTTCGTCGTCGGAGTTGCCCACGGCCACCACCATTTCGTCCACACAGGGCAGTATGGAGGTAATGGCTTCCACAGCCGGGTAGTCGAACTTCTGTGCGTTGCGAACGATGGTAAAACCGCTGACTTTCATGCGTCAGGCGGGGTGCGTGAGGCGGATGACGAGGTCAAATTCTTCCGGGGTTACGGGCGACACCGAGAGCCGGCTGTTTTTCACCAGCTGCATCTGCGAGAGAACGGGGTGGGCCTTCAGTTCGGCCAGGGTCACGGTTTTGGAGAAGGTTTCTTCGTAGGCCAGGTCCACCATTACCCAACCGTCTTCTTCGGCGGTATGGTCGGGATAAGCCGTTTTGATCACCCGGCCGAGGCCGACAATTTCCTTGCCTTCGTTGCTGTGGTAGAACAGGGCGAGGTCGCCGATCTCCATGGCATTGAGGTGAATGCGGGCCTGGTAATTGCGGACGCCGTCCCAGAAAGTCTGGCCATCGGCGGCAAATTTTTCGATCGGGTATTTAACAGGTTCTGATTTGACGAGCCAGTATTTCACAGTTCGGTATATGTTAGATGGGGCAATTTTACGTCATCCGGAACGCGAATCACAATATTTCCGGAAGTTCTTGTCTGGCAGGCGAGTCTCCGGCTGGCGGGAAGGCGGCCGTTGTCGTGAAATTTGCGTTCGGCTTCTGATTCTTCGGAGAGAAATTCGCGGCCTTCGAGCACCTCAAAAGCGCAGGTGGTGCACCGTCCTTTCTGACCGCAGGCCTGCATCCAATCTTGTCCGGCCGCAGCGAAATTGGAGATCAAACTCTTTTCTTGATTCTCTATCGCAATTTCTTGGCGGTTTAGGTTTAGGATTACTACTTTTACTTTTTCCAATTTTCTGAATCTCACTTGATGGAATATACTGTCAATCAACAAAATATACAAAAATACGCTGAGCGCCTCACCAACGACCTCTGCCGTATGTTCTTCGTGAACAAAGCCTTTATCTCCGGACCGGAGATCCTTTCGTTCAATCCGGTGAACCAACTAAACCTTCTCATTGTCAAAAACATATTCCTGAACTGGCAGAAAGAAGCCCTCAAATTAAAGAGTCCGTATTTCGATTATGAAGACGAAGGCGTAAAACAGGCGCTGAAAACTTTCATGAACAAATTATCGAATCACATTAAGGTGTACCGCTACGATTTCGAGCCGTTGGTGACCAAATCGATCTGTGATTTCATTCTTTTGTCGGCGGCGCCACAGGATTTTTTCACCAAAGAAGTGGAGGCTCTGGCGAGTCCGAAAGTACCGGTTTCGTTGTTGAAGGAATTCTCCAAATACATCCGGGTGAACAAGTTTGTGATGGAGCAGGTGGTGACCGAAATCGAAGCGTCGGGCTACACCGAAACCTTCGGGGGCGAAACCATCCGCTTTGTGATGAAGTCGCTCAACGAAAATCCCGACAAAATCGAATCCGCTGAAACCGCTCTGAGCGGATTGCTTCAGCAGCTTCCGGCCGAAGTTACCGACTTTGTCTGCATCCCGAAACCATTGGTAACCCGTCCTGCTTTTCTGGACCAGCCCAAGCCGGAGCCGGAAAAAGAGCCCGAGTATGTACCGGTAACCAAACCCGTTTTCGAGAAAGAAGAACCCGCAGCGGAACCTTTCTTTATGGCTTCTGAGCCGGAAATCGCACCGGAGCCGGTGGCTGAAATCGTGGAGGAATCCGTCGCTGAACCTGCAGCGGAAATCGAAGTGGCGCCAGAACCGGTGGCAGAAATTCCTTACAAATGGGAAGCACCCGCTTTGGAGCCTTTAGCCGAAGAATTGGCGGCACCGTCCGTTGAGGCGCAGTTCGAAGAAATGGAAGCACCTGCCACTGAAGCAGAACCGGAAGAGCCGGTGTTCGGGAAAAATCTGGTGCAGAAAATCAAGCCCGTCCGTTCGGAGGCAGCCGATCTGGCAAAAGATCCCATCACCCTGAACGAGACGCTGCGGAAATCCGAACAACGGACCACGCTGGCCGATGCGCTTCAGGTGAAGACGGCGGCGGCACCGTTTAAAACGCTGGTTCCGATGCATTACCGGTTTACGTTCATCAGCAATCTCTTTGCCGGCAGCCAGCAAGCCTGGGCCGAAGCCGTCGAAAAGATCGATGCCACCAACAGTTACGAAGAAGCCATCGCCATGCTCAAAGCTGAGTATGCGGGCACCTACAACTGGGACAAAGAAGAAGACAATGTGGCCATCCTCTTCAACTATGTAGAACGCAAGTTCTGAGAGGCCTCATCCCCGGCCCTTCTCCGAAGGAAAAGGGAGGTCCGCCCGGAACGAAACCGCTTTTAGTCGTGAATCGATTGTATTTTCATCAGGTTGTGGCGCTGAAGACGCCACATCAGGAATCGTTCCACTTATAACCAATAACTACTAACCACTCACTCTCCATTCTTAATTCCTAATTCCTAATTCTAAATTCTCCCCCTGTGGCTGAAAAAGATTTTAAAGACATTGTTTCCCATGCCAAAGAGTATGGATTCGTATTTCCAAGTTCCGACATATACGACGGCCTTCAGGCGGTGTATGATTACGGACAAAACGGCGTCGAGCTGAAAAACAACCTGAAACAGGCTTGGTGGAAAGCCATGACCCAGGTGCAGGACAACATCGTGGGTATTGACTCCGCCATCTTCATGCACCCCACCATATGGAAAGCATCCGGACACGTGGACTCCTTCAACGATCCGATGATCGACAACAAGGACAGCAAGAAGCGCTACCGTGCCGACACGCTGATCGAGGACTTTGCCTCTGAACTGGCCAAAACCGACCAGGCCAAAGCCGACCACATCGTGAGCGAAATGAACCGCCTGCTTTCCGAATCGGATCTGAAAGGCGTGTACGACCTCATCGTGGCCGAAAACATCAAATGCCCGATTTCCGGCACCTGCAACTGGACCGAAGTTCGTCAGTTCAATCTGATGTTCAGCACCCAGGTAGGCTCGGTGGCCGACGAATCGTCGACCTTGTACCTCCGTCCGGAAACAGCGCAGGGGATTTTTGTCAACTTCCTCAACGTACAGAAAACCGGCCGCATGAAAGTGCCGTTCGGGATTGCCCAGATCGGGAAAGCCTTCCGGAACGAGATTGTGGCCCGTCAGTTTATTTTCCGCATGCGGGAATTTGAACAGATGGAGATGCAGTTTTTCGTACGGCCCGGTACCGAACTCGACTGGTACGAGAAATGGAAAGAAACCCGGTTGAACTTCCACAAAGCCATCGGGCTTCCGGCCGAAGACCTCAAATACCACATCCACGAAAAGCTGGCCCACTACGCCAATGCGGCAGTGGACATCGAATACCGCTTCCCGTTTGGCTTTAAGGAAATGGAAGGGATCCACTCCCGCACCGATTTCGACCTGAAGAGCCACCAGGAATTTTCGAAAAAGAAACAGCAGTATTTCGACAACGACCTCGACGAAAACGGCAAGCCATTCGGAAACTACATTCCGTATGTGGTGGAAACATCCGTCGGAGCCGATCGCCTTTTCCTGGCGGTGTTGTGCAATGCCTTCACCAAAGAAACCACTGTCGACGGCGAGCAAACCAAAGAACGCATCTACCTGAACCTGCACCCGGCCCTGGCTCCGATAAAAGTGGCCATCTGCCCGATCGTAAAAAAAGACGGTCTGTCGGAACTGGGTCAGAAAATGTACAAAGAGCTGAAAACCGAATTCAATGCATCGTTCGACGAAAAGGACAGCATCGGAAAGCGGTACACCCGTCAGGATCTGATCGGAACACCGTATTGTGTGGCGATCGATTACCAGACGCTGGAAGACCAAACGGTGACTGTCCGTCATCGCAACAGTATGCAACAGGAACGTATGACGCTGGAGGAAGTGAAAAACCTGCTGCGTTCGACGGCCACCATGTCGGTTTTGCTCAACAGTTTGTAAACAGATGACGATGGACTGGCAATGGATCGTGGTGGCAGCGGCCGGACTCGCTTCAATGGGATTCCTGTTGAAGAGAATGATCCGGTTGTGGAAACCCGTTCCATCAGGAAAGCCGGGCTGTGGCGGTCGTTGTTCCTGTGATCATTAAACCATTACTGGTCTCCGTCCTTTCGGCATGCAGTTCATCGTTGACACACCTTTTCCCCTCTCGATTTGTTTCGGATAAAGATTCTGGACCGGTACATCTTCACTGATTTCATCCGGTCCTTTTTTTTCATAGTTCTGATGCTCACGCTGGTGATCTGTATGATCGACGTCGTGGAGAAGAACGATGACTTTATCAAAACGAAACCCGGCCTGTACAAGATTCTGTTCGTGTACTACGCCAACTATTTCCCCTACATCGCCAACATGCTCAGTCCGATTACCGTGTTCATTGCCACGGTTTTCATGACGTCCCGTCTGGCGGCACGTACGGAAATCATTGCGATGCTGGGTTCGGGCGTGAGTTTTCTCCGCTTGCTGGTTCCGTATCTGGCGGGGTCGGGACTGATTGGGCTGGGCACCTATTTCCTGATTGGTTATGTGATTCCGGATTCCAACAAAAAACGGATTGCCTTCGAGCTTACCTATACCAAAAACCCCTTCCATTTTGACGGACGGAACACCCACATCAAAATCAGCCCAACGTCGTATTTCTATATTCAGTCGTACAACAACGAAAGCCACGAAGGCAACGTCTGCACGCTGGAGAACATTGTGAATACGGAGCTGAAGATGAAAATGAAGGCAGACCGATTTATCTGGCAGGATTCCACCAAAAAATGGCGGCTGGAGAATGTGCGGATCTTTGACTTTACCACGCACCCGAACCGGATTGTGCGCAAAGCCCGGATCGATACCGTCCTTCCATTGAAGCCAAAGGATTTTGAGAGTCAGTATATGAAGTATGAAACCCTGACCAATTCGGAGTTGAATGCTTATCTGAAGGAACTAAGAAGTCGTGGGGCCGACAATACCGCGACCTATGCGGTGGAGGAATATCTGAGGATTACCTATCCGTTTTCGGTGATCATCCTAACGTTGATCGGGGTGATTTTGTCGGCAAGGAAGTCGAGAGAAGGGGCCGGTTTTCAGATTGCATTGGGATTCGTGCTGGCCTTTGTCTACATCATTTTCTACATCACCAGCCGAACGATTGCCCAGGCAGGGTCGATGGATCCGTTATTGGCCTGCTGGCTTCCGAATTTGGTTTTTGCCGGAATTGGGGTGATACTGTATAAGTCGGTTCCGAAGTAAAAATCAGTAATCAGTAATCAGTAAAAAGTAATCAGTAGTCAGGTTTACGATGAATACAGAATTAAAGTTGAACTATTTCTAAATCACTATTTCAAATAAGATCGTCTCAAACCATTTTAAAACCTTGCGGATCCTGAAATGGTAATACGTACAAAAAGGCTAGTTGCCCCAAATACCTTTTATAAATACTGGCCTCAAATCAGATCCTTTCTGGTAGCCTCTAAATAAAAACGAATGTCGAAACCCGTCCTGAAGGATTATCTTCTCCTCCATCTCTGCATTATTTTCTGGGGATTTACGTCCGTGCTGGGCGTGCTTTCGAGTTTGCAGGCGCCGTATCTGGTGGTGTTCCGGACGGGGATTTCATTTCTCACACTGTTCATTCTGCTGAAGTTCCGTAAGTCAGGGCCTTTGTTTCCGACGCGTTCCTGGGGCGTGATTGCCGCAGCTGGTTTCCTGACCGCCTTCCACTGGACTACCTTTTTTGCCTCTGCTCAACTGAGCAATGTGAGTACCTGTCTGGCTGGCATGTCGACCACCGCGTTGTGGACCAGTCTGCTGGAGCCCCTGATGACCAAAAAGAAATTCAGCTGGACCGAACTGGTGCTGGCGGCGCTGGTTTCGGTGGGTCTGGTTCTGATTTACCAATCTGATTTGTCGATGGCCTACGGTTTGAGCATCAGCATTGTGTCGGCCATTGCCTGTTCGATTTTTTCGATTCTAAACCGCAATCTGGTGCAGCATTCCGGTCCGATGGTGATTACCACATGGGAAATGGGGTTCGCCTTTTTGGGAAGTCTGGTGGCAATCCCGGTTTTGTTTTCGATGGGTTCCGTCCCTCAGATCGCCATTCCGATGCCCACGGCGGGTGACTGGCTCAACATTCTCTTTCTGGCCTGGGTGTGTACGGTGTTTGCCTATACGATGTCGGTGGAGTTGATGAAGAAGTTCACTGCATTTGCCATGAACCTGACGGTGAACCTGGAGCCGGTGTATGGCATCTTTCTGGGTCTGTTGATATTTGGTCAGGAGGAAAAAATGCAGCCTCTGTTTTACGTGGGTCTGAGTCTGATACTGGGCGGTGTGTTTGCGTTTCCGCTGTTGGAGAAGGCACAAAAAAAAACCTGATCGAAATTGGATCAGGCCTTTTTGGAAAAGTAGTTTACGAATTTAAGAAGGTTACTTTTTGAGCTTTATTTAGTTAATGGATCAAGGCTAAAGTGAAAAACCATTTGTGGTAAG
>CAMCXM010000046.1 GCA_945883425.1 Spirosoma fluviale | reverse complement strand
TACAATTGTTATGTGCTGTTTACCAATTGTAAAAGTTCGCTGTACAATTCCCTGTCCCATTTGGATTGCCGAAAAACTCGTCAGGGAATTCCCTCCGGGTGTCCGGCATAATGAAAACCCGGAGGTGGGGCTGTAAAAATTGTGGCGGGTTATGGTAAACCATCCGGTACAACACCCGCCGCAAATTTTACAATTGATAAAAAGGGTTTGGCAATGGGTAAAACCGGTCCGGAATTTCCCGTCCATGTTTCTACAACCGATAAACTCGATGGGGCGTTAGTTACCCCAAGGTGGTTTAGCCCACATTGCAGCTAATCATCCATAATTATCTGTTTTACTGATGCTTGTTCATTTTTTGATTCTGGTTTGTGCCCTACAGATTTTTTGGGATTGAAAGGAATGGGTTTGTAGTCAAGTGCCTTGTAAATGGCATCCAGCTTTTCTTCAGGCTGTGAACAGGCCTTGATTTGAACAATCTGGTCCAGTTTGTTTTTTGCTTGGCTGGTCACCAGTTTTTGGGTGCTGGCAATGCGAACAATCTCCGTCCAGCTGTGAGTAATGCCTTTTGCCTTTAGCTGGTACCGGATGGTGTTTACAAGCCAGTAGGCCAATAATGCCAGGTGCAGGTGCGCCTTGGTTGATTCGTCATTTTTATGGTAAATCGGCCGAAGGTCCAAATCGGTTTTCAGGCATCTGAATGTAGATTCAATCTCCCGGATGGTGTTGTAGATATCCCAAAGGGTGGCCTCACTTTCTACATCCAGGTTGGTACGTAGTAGATATTGACCCAATTCGGAGTTAGCCTGCTGATCATCTTTTATCCAACTGAGGTCTTCAATAAGACCTTGATTATTGGTACTGGTCTGGATCTGGTAATATTTGCTGGCGGATGGATATTTCTGTTTGGCTCGCCCTATTCGCTGGTGCACTTTATCGGCTTGCTTTACACCGTGTTTCTTGCTGAGGCTTTGTTTGATTTTGTTCAATTCCTCCTCAAAGCGGCTTTCAAACTGGCTCTTCATTGCCGCCTCCTTAGCCTTCTTGCCTTCGCTGCTTACCTGCAAAAAGTAATCACCCGATTTCCCATCCACAATCCGCCTCAAGGTCAGCTTTTGGCCCTGTCGACTCAAGTGGGCTTGCGCCGGATATGTTTCCGGGTTCCCAACCGGCTCTGCCTTTCGGCGACTTACGCACACATAGTTATATCCCTTTTCCTGAAGGACTTGAAGATTCTCTTCGGTGGCCACACCGGCATCGAGCACCACGGTGGCCTTGCGGGTTATTTGGGCCGTTTCTATCCGAAGTTTGTCTACCATATCCAAAAGTGTCTTGCTGTCGGACATGTTTCCCTCCAGGATGCTGGAATACTTCAAAAAGCCCTCTTGATTGGTAACTAAGGCCAAAACAACCAGTTTAGCATCCCTGCGTTTCTCTTTGCTGCGACCATACTGCGCCAGAGATGATCCGGGCTTTGTACCTTCAAAATAGCTGTTGGTCAGGTCATAAAGAACAATCTTGTCCTTGAGGTCAAAAAGTTCATTTGTCCTACGGGAAAGATACCGTTCCAAGGCATCCTTGACACCATAGAGCCGAAGGGCATTTTCATAGAGTTTGTCTTTGGTAAGGCGCTCTACCGGATACCCGCTAAGCGCACAAATAGCGGAATTCTCCTTAATTAATCGAACGGTTTTCAGCTCCGAAGCCGGATAAACAGCCCGGCTGACGATTTGAGTTAGACTGAGTTGAATGTGCTCTTCACTCCAGCCCAGTGATGCAAGAAACTGGCCAAGCCCCAATTGATCAAGACACTGAAAGCCAAGCCATTCACCACCCAACTCCCGAACCTGTTTATGGGTCAGGGTCTTGACATCTATCAGATTCTGTGCATTCTGGGGGTTGTCCTGACTGATGTCAACCTTCTTTTCTGAGACAAGCCGGCGCCAATAAAAGGCAACATATTGATTGACTATAGGATCAGGATCATCAAAAATATCCGGCTTACCACTTATCAGGTTGGTAAGTCTGCGTTGAATCGGATTGAGCTGCTCGACTTTAAGTTCCCCTAAAAAGCCAATGTTGAGCATAATCCGATGGCAAATCCGCCCTTCGGCATTACGGTAACTTTCTACCAAACGATAGTAGCCATCCAAAAGATTGGTCTGAGGGTTTTTTCGGCAGAAAGACTTGAAATACATCTGCCGCAAAACACTGATAAACAAGCTTATAAAACAAAAGAACCTGAGTCCCTACAAACAGCTTTCAAAAAATTGAAGTGCTTATTTTCAATATGTTGTAAATATTCAACCAACTAAAAAACGCCAAAATCCAGGAATAATGCAGCAGTTTCTTCTAAAATTACAGCATTTCGATGGCGTCAGCTGCAAATTGGGTTAGGATGATGGGTGATTAAAAGATCAAATGGTGTGAAAGGAACCAGATCCAGAATGGTGGATTCCAGTTCCTGAGGCGACAAGGGGATTTGGTCCGGACCATCGTCGAGATCGGCCATGGTGCCGTCTGCATTTAGTATTTCCAATGCCTTCCGGAACCGTTGGGCTCTTTCGGCATCGCCTCCCCGGCAGATGGAAATCACATAGCATTTCCATTCGGGATGAAGGAGGATGGTGCCTCCGGCCCAGAGGGTTTCGTCGTCGGGGTGGGCCACGATGAGAAGGACGGTTTCGATGGGTCTGGTTGGCATGGTATTTCTTCGGTTGGGTTGAAGTTGCGTGGTGGCTGACGGATTCCGAACATTCTGAAAAGGAAATCCGCTTTCGACTTTCTCAGTACCACGAATCAGATCGGGTAAATGGTGCCTTTCCCAAGTAAACTCCCCTCAATGGCACTTCCTGTTATGGTCCGTTTCCAGAAAAACGGAACCATACCACCGAACTGGTATTCGGTCACCATATTGATGAAGGTAATGTTCATGGGTTGAGCATGAAACCAAACGAGTTTCACCATGCAAAACAGGACAAAGCGTTCTTCTATCGTCTTACAGAAAAACATGAATTTGTTCTATAATTTTTCAGCCGGAAATTTCGTTCAGGTGGTTGAAAAAAGAATGATCACTGAACGGTGGCAGGAAGTCTGCCATCTACGGATCTGCCGGCCTTTCCTTGGTTCATTTCACCAAAACAAACAAGGAGGCACCATAATTGAAGAATACCACTGTACACTTTTACACCACCACATGCTCAATCTACTTTTTATCTTTTGGTTTTTAACTACCTTTTCGCCGGCAGCAACCGAACCGGTTCGTCAGGAAATACCATCTGATTCGCTGGCCTGCCTGTATGCCGATTGCCAGTTGCAGGAAGTTCTTCCACTGAATACCTTCCGGAAACTGATGGGCGGAGTTCAACAATACGGAATGAAAAAGCCGGTGATTTCATTGGCCGACTTTTCGCTCCCATCTGACCGCAAACGCTTTTTTGTGATCGACCTGAAGGAAAAGAAACTCCTCTATTCCACTTGGGTGGCGCATGGAAAAAACAGCGGCATGCAGATCGCCACTCAATTCTCCAACAAAATGAAATCTTACCAAAGCAGTCCTGGCTTTTACCGTGTCGGGCCAAGGTTGCAAAGTCCCAAGCATGGACTGGCCCTGCAACTGATTGGTCTGGAAAAAGGCGTGAACGACAATGCCCAAAAACGGGAAATCATCATGCACGGTGCCTCGTATGTAGGTGAAGATTTCATCCGCCGGTACGGACAGTGCGGACGAAGTTTTGGCTGTCCTGCATTGCCCGTTGAAATGATGCCCACACTGGCGCCGCTGTTGTCTGATGGAAGTCTACTCTACATCCACACACCTTGAGCACTTTTATCTGGAATCCGTGGCCAGCCATGAACCGACAGCTTGGTTTCCTTGGTTTGCTCATCACCATTCTTTCGTCCTGCAACTCCTCTAAAAAGGACGGCACGGATAATCCTCATGACTCCATCTGGTCCGACCGCGATTATTCGGAACTACATCTGGATTCCGTCAGTATTCAAAACTTTCTCTCTTCCGACACGCATTACCGGGCGGTATCACAAAGTGTTCTCCAGTTTTACCGGGATCGTTCGTATCAGTTTGCCTGGATTTCGGAGGGAAAACCTGGACCGGCAGGACCCAATTTTTACAACCAGCTGGAGAATTACATGCACGATTTTGCCGACAGTTCGTTGTACGATCCCCGGCTCGACTCCGTCCTTGAAGAAGCGGTGGATGATGACGTGTCGCCCAAACTTAAAACGCTCACCGAACTGGAACTCCGGCTCACACTGGCCTGGTTTCGGTACACCGAATCGGAGTTGCATGGGAAAGTGAAAAACCCAAAAACGCTGGACTGGTTCATTCCACGAAAGAAGAAAAACTACGAAGCCCTGCTCCATGCGCACCTTCAGACGGGTGCGTTGTTCGGGCTTGAGGAGCCGGCCAATCCATATTACCAGCGATTAAAGGAAAAGGTCCGTCAGTATGTATCCCTCGACCGATCCGGACAGTGGCCCCAGGTTGATTCGCTTTTTCAAAAGGCAAAACCGGGACAAGTGGATTCGTCGGTGAGGGCGGTCAAGAAAATCCTTCGGCTGACGAACGACTGGACGGAATCCGATTCCGGTGCGGTGTATTCGAAATCGTTTGGACTGGCACTGGCTCAGTTTCAGCACCGGATGGGTCTGCCGGAAACAGGTAAACCCGATCAGGCCACCGTCCATGAATTGCGGGTTCCGCTGAAAAACCGGATCCGGCAGATGATGGTGAATCTGGAGCGACTTCGCTGGCTACCCGACACTCTGGCAGGTAACTTTCTGGTGGTCAACATTCCGGAATACAAACTGCATGTTTTTGAAAACGGGCAACCGGCATGGGAATCGAATGTGGTGGTGGGAAAAATGGCAGGTCGCACACAGATTTTCAAAGGGAATCTGTCGCAGATTATTCTCAATCCATCCTGGGGAGTGCCGCCCGGAATTGCCAATAAAGAAGTGCTGCCCGGACTTAAAAAGGATCGTCATTATCTCGACCGCCACCAGATGGAAGCTTTTGAAGGAAATACATTATTGGATACCCGGAGGATTAACTGGCACCGATATCCGAAACGGATGCCGTTTAATATTCGCCAGAAAGCGGGACCGGACAATCCGCTGGGTCGGTTTAAGTTTTATCTGTCCAATTCCTTTTGGATTTACCTGCACGATTCCAACGAGAAATATCTGTTTGATGCGAATCGTCGTGCCTTCAGTCATGGATGCATCCGGGTGGAAAAAGCGGATTCCCTTGCCCGCTATCTTTTACGAAACGATACCAACTGGCCCGGCAAACGGATTGCCAAAATGCTGGATTCGAAAACGGACTTTGGTATTTCAGTGAAGCCCGTAGTTCCGGTTTACATTGTGTACCTCACGTCCTGGGTAGGCCGTAACGGAGAGCTGCATTTCCGGAAGGATGTGTACCAGCGTGACGACATTCTGGCGAAATCTGTTTTTGGGGAGTAGGAATTTTATGAAACGAAAATTTCTATTCTCACGAGTTTTCCGGTTTGTGGAGGTTCATTATTTCTGAACCTCAGAAAAAATTCTATCATTTTTTCACGATTTTCCTTTCCGGTTTTTCAACAATTTTTTTGGTTTGTTTTCCGTTTCATATTGGATCGGTGTATCAAAAAAACCATCATCATTCAACAATAAATCCATGGAAGAGGAGGAAAAAAAAGAACTGTTTGCTATTGGGAAAGATTTGGCCGAACGCCACAACGAAGAAATCGAACTTCGGAAGCAGATAGAGGCCGTGCGGGTTGAAACGTATAATCGAATCAAAGACAATCCTGAGGTAAAGGAATTTCTGGCACCGTACAATTCACATTTTCATGATTTCTTTTTGCAGAACTATGCCACATCCAAAGGCATGTGGGTGAGCACGAAAGACACGTATAAAAAAAGACTGGATGAATCGGCTGTTGCTTTGCAGAGCATCGCCCGGAATGCTTTTGCCTGTGTGCTGAAGAAAAAAATGATCGACATCCGCAGAGAATGGGGCGCTGGTTCGTTTGAGTTACCCGGAATGAACACACCGTTCGATTTTATGGAGAAAACCGGGAAGGTGTTTGAGCTGGAATGGATTCCACCCATTGATGAGCAGGACATAGAATGTCTGGTCGCCTATGTGGAACAACACACCGGATTTGACCTGGAGTTTCTGTTCCGCTACGATTCAGAAAATTTTGTGATTCCGCTTAGAATGGAAGAGAACAATGTCCATGAATCCGAGGGATCGTATTTTACTTTTCATAGTGAATACACAGGCAGCGGTAACCTGAAAGTCCTGCCCGACAAACGGGGCGAGAAATACCATGCTTACATTAATGCGGTCAATAAAAAGTTGCATGAGGAAAAAGAAGCCAAAATTGCCCGCGGAGAACTTCCTCCGGAAAAGGAATTTGACATGCGACCTTTTCCACCAACCGATAAACCGTCTTTTATAGAAGCATTTATCAAAAAGTTTGATGACCGGGAAACCCTTCAGAACTACCGCAATTACAGGGAATACCGTGGTGATGATGAGGATGAAGACGGTGAAGAAACGCCGGCTTCGAAGGTATCCACCATCCTGGCCCATCTGGATCATCTGAAAGTGGTACTTCCGGTGAAAGCAAACGAAGACTGGCGACTGGCCCTGATCGAAAGCTGGGAAGAATACCGCCGGAAATCCATCGCTGAAGCAATTAAAGAAGCATTTGGCGATTATCTGTTCCATGTCGAAACGGGCATAGCCTACACGGGAACCGAACTCAAACCGGAGACAATCAAAAGCATTGCCGATCTGAAAGAGAAATTCCTGAATGGAAGAGAACTGATGGGCGAGCCACGGACCTTTGACCTCTGATCGGATAAAGAATGATCATCTGGAAAGTCAAGGGTTGAATTGCACCTTACTTTCCAACCAATTAGAAACGGGATCGTTGTTGAAAAAGACAGTGATCCCGTTTCTATTTTATCAAGCCTATGTACCTGGCATTTTCAGAAAAGCATGACCGTTTGCCCGCAATTCCTTTTTTTTGCAACCCCTTCGAATATCTGCCGCTGAAATAACACCATGAGAACTCCTTTGACACTTCAGAACACCATCCTTTCCGTAACCGGTCTGGGCTATGTCGGATTGCCGATTGCCCTGGCATTCAGCCGAAAATTCCCGGTGGTGGGTTTCGATATCCACGAAGGACGGATCGAGAAAATGCAGAATGGGGAAGATCCGAGCGGTGAAGTGACAGCGTCCGAATTTGAAGGAGCCAACATCGAATTTACAGCCAACCCTGCCTTTTTACGGAAAGCCAATTTCCATATTGTAGCCGTCCCTACGCCGATCGATGTGCACACCATGCCCGATCTTGGTCCGCTTTTGTCGGCCACCATTACAGTAGGAAAGGCCCTGAAACCGGGCGATTATGTCGTGTTTGAAAGCACCACGTACCCTGCCTGTACGGAAGAAGAATGCGTTCCTCTTCTCGAGCAGGTTTCGGGACTCACGATGGGCAAAGATTTCAAAGTGGGCTTTTCTCCGGAGCGGATCAATCCGGGAGATAAGGAACACACCCTCAAAAATGTGATCAAAGTGGTTTCCGGAAATGATGCCGAAGCCCTGGAATTTATTTCGGCTGTGTATGGCTGCATCGTGGAAGCGGGTATTTACAAGGCCAGTTCCATTAAAGTTGCTGAGGCGGCCAAGATCATCGAAAATACCCAACGCGATCTCAACATTGCGTTGATGAATGAAATCAGTATGATCTGCGACCGGTTGAAAATCAACACCTTCGAAGTGTTGGAAGCAGCCGGCACCAAATGGAATTTCCTGAAGTTCACACCCGGTCTGGTCGGTGGTCATTGCATTGGGGTTGATCCATATTACCTCACATACAAATCCAAAGCCCTGGGCCACGACCCGAAAATCATCCTGGCCGGGCGCTACACAAACGACCAGATGCCGGCCTACATTTCGAAAAAGACGGTGCAGAAAATGGTGAAGCAGGGCAAGAGTCCAGCCGATTCACGGGTGCTGGTTTTGGGAGTGACGTTTAAAGAAGGTGTGAGCGATGTGCGGAATTCCAAAGTGGCCGAACTGGTGCAGGAATTGAAAGCCTATTCACTGCAGGTGGATGTGGTTGATCCGTATGCCGATGCCGAAGCGTTGCACGAAGATTACCAGATTGAATTGTCGAAAGAACCGACTGGCACGTACGACGCCATCCTGCTGGCTGTATCGCACAAACCTTTCATGGAACTCGACAATGAAAAACTGAAGAGCTGGGCAAATTTCCCGGCTTTGTTGGTGGACATCAAAGGACAGTTCCGTAAGAAGGCGGAAGGCTTTGAATACTGGTCGCTGTAATTGGGTTAATCCCAGATCAACTGAAAATCCAGTTCGACTTCACACCCATCCAACCGGAACGTGAAGATATGATCAAACTCCTGTCGCTGGTAATGGCCGGAAGAATCCAGTTCGTAAACCTCATAGGTTTCAGTTTCCGGATCCACCATAATGTAGTAAGCCACTTTTTGTTCCTGGTACAGATCAAACTTCGACGTCTGGTCTTTTTGCCGGGTTGATGGGGAAAGGATTTCAAAAATAACGGCAAGTGGTTCCATCAGCCGGATTCCAGAAATGGGTTTACACACTATGAGTACATCCGGCTGCACGACGGTATCGTCTGAAATCTGCCAGTCAATTGGAATGTACACTTTGCATTTGCTGCAATTTGTTTCGGATAAATTGTTCTGAAGCAAAATGGGGATAATCGTGTTGATCCTCTGATGACGAACATTAGAAGTTGAATTCAGAAAATAAGGCACACCATCAATCAATTCCCATTGATCCTGCCAAAGTTCCCATTCAGCAACCGTGTGATGCCCGGCGTACAATCTGGTCTTTTGTGCCATTTTGCGAATGTAAATCATTCAGGACGATTTGTCCCGCTTTATCACTACCTTTCATAGCACCGAAAACCGGTCCTGCCGATTCGGTTTTCCGTCAAATTCCACTACATCTCAACCTACTTTTTCATGACAACCGACTCCACCATCAGTACTTCTGCGACTGAATCGTCCTCCACCAAACACAGCAATTATCTGGTTTTACATAAATACAGTGGTTTCGAAATCCGGGATTATCCCGCCATTCTCTATGCCAGTGTCCTCAAAAAAGGAAGAATGATGGAAGCCGGAAACGATGGCTTCCGCGATCTGGCCGGCTATATTTTCGGAGGGAACGAGAAATCACAGAAAATGGCGATGACGGCACCCGTCACCTTTCACCTCTCTGCCGATGTGGAAGACCGCATGGAAATGAGCTTCACCCTGCCGGACGGAATCACATTGGCCAATGCACCTAAACCCGATTATCCACAGGTTAAAATCCACGAGGAAGCGCCGGTGCGGCTGGCCGTTCTTTCCTTTTCCGGTTTTGCCAACAACGAAAAAATCGAGGACCGGGCCGATCAGCTTCGGCTGCTATTAAAAAAGGACGGTATCAAATGGCTGGAACCCTGCCGGTTCATGGCCTACAATTCGCCCTACCGTTTGTTCTTTCGTCGCAATGAAGTGGCGTTTGTGATCCAGAACTGATTTCCGAAGAAGTTCGGATTTTCATCATTCATACAACAACACTTCCGGACGGGGCAGAGCAAAGTCCCGTACCTTCAGTCGGTAACTGCTCACCGGATTCAACCGGATTCCGTCCTTTCCTCCCGGCAGATAGGGATAAATGCCAATGGAAAGCTCGAATGTGTTGAACACCAGGTTCTCATTCCGAACCAGCAGTCCGACTGAAAATGCCTGGTACAGCCGACTGTTCAAAACCTCCTCCATATTGTCGCCGATTTTGCCTAGTCCGATAAACAGCACAGGAGCCAGACGGAATCCCAGCACATTGTAGGGCATGTAAAACACGGTTTCGAGATTGAGGATGGCCTTGCTTTTTCCTTTCACCGTGCTGCTGCTGAAACCGTACATCTGGCTGCCGTTCAGGTTTACAAACTCATAGGCTTCACGGTGGATCCCAAAGACGGAACTCAATGAAGCAAACTGACGCACCGACCATTTTCCCACTCTGCCCAGATGGCTGAAGAAGTTCACATTTCCCCGCACCAATCCCCGGCTGATGTTGATTTTGTTGTGGAAATTTCCATACCCAAGCTGTACCGCAAAATACCCCAGCGATGGTACAAACCCTCCCATGGAAGCACTGGCTCCGGAGTAAAACAGGTTGCCGTTCCACTCATTCATCTGATGGCCGGCCGTGGCCTGAAACGAAAATCCAATCGGTACATCTTCATTGGCACCAAACCGATAGAGGTATTTTTCTTTGTAAAATTCTCGTCTGGAAATACCGAATGAAGCCAGAAACAAGGTCTGGTTGCTGTTCTGGAGATACACATCGATTTCCTTGCCGGGTCGCACATGGTATTCGGTATGAATCGCCCGAAGTCCGGCCACCAGCGATGTACTCCGCTTCAGGTTCGATTTTCCGCTTTCGATCTGCCAGCTTTTTCCCAGCCAGCCATCCAACACATCGTACACAAGCGGAAACTGGTGCAACACGTGCAATGTATCGGGAAAGGGATAAAAATATTCACTGGTCCGCACGGCAGAAAAACCACCAGCCCAACGGGTTAAGGGTGAGAAAAACGGTCGGTCGAAATAGATTCCCACCGAACTCACATCGCTTGTAACCTGGTAAATGAGGTTGGTGCTGACGAATGATTTCCGGAGATTGAACAAGCCGTACTGTCCGCGGATCACCAGTGAATTGTCGGAAAACCGGTAACCCAATTCCTGCTTGATGGAGGTGCCGAGTCCAAGAAAGTTTTTGTCCGTAATCTGGAGATTGGGTGCCGTCGGGTCAAAACCAGATTCGGGAATGATGGACCATTGATCCTGCACCCAAACGGTGACATCGATGCTGTCCTTCGATGAAGGATCCGATTTGGAAATGGGGTTGATGTAAATCCGGGCATCGGTGATGTAGGGTGCCTGACGAAGAATACGTTCCGACTCGCTGATATCGAGGGCATTGAGGGAATCGCCTTCCCGGAAAAGGAGTTGGTTTCGGATGAGGAAATCTTTTGAGGATACGTGGGCCTTATTGCCGTATCGTTCCAGGCGGTTGCCTGGTCGCCGGGCCGTATCATTCACCGATTGCCCGAATGGATCAAGAACTTTTATCCGGACGGTCCGGATAATTTTTCCCTGCTGGCTGGCAAATGGATCGACTTCTTTCACGGCTTTCACATTCCGGGCTGGCTGGGGTTCCCGTCTTTCCACAATGATGGTCTTGAAAAGCCACTTCGCAAACTTCGAACGGTTCGATTTGATCTTCAGTTCTTTGTAAATCCGGGTTGAGTCGGGCTTCTGCAAAACCTGAGCCCGGATTTCCGGAATCCCCACAAAAAAGGACGGAATCCAAATGGCCATCAGGAGAAATATGCGACCGGTTTGTTTCAATGGGTTGATTTCAGTTCTGGGTAGTGCAGTCAGGTAAAGATAAGCAGGATGTGGGGAGAATCAATCCGGATTTGCAGATGGAGATTTGAGAAACGAGGATTGGTCTTTGGTTTTCTGAAACAATCCGAATCGATTTGCCTTTTAGTGATGACAGTGATTCAAAGATGAAAAGTGTATTCCTCCGTGCCGAATGGCGAAAACTGGCCATGTTCAATTATGTCGTGGATCCGGAAATTCTCAAACCCCATTTGCCTGCCGGAACGGAGCTGGATTTTTTCGAAGGAAAGTGTTTTGTGAGCCTGGTTGGATTCATGTTTTTACGAACCCGTTTAAAAGGAATTCCGGTTCCCTTTCATCAGAATTTTGAGGAATTCAATCTACGATTTTATGTGCGCCATTTCGATAATGGAACATGGAAGCGGGGAGCGGTTTTCATCAAGGAAATTGTGCCCAAACCAATGATCACTCTGGTGGCCAGAACGGTGTACAAAGAGCCCTACGAAACCCGGAAAATGGCCCATCTGTGGGAAGAGCATCCCGATCATCTGTCCATTTCCTACTCCTGGAAAACCCGGCAATGGAACTCCTCTTCCGTAAAAACCGGAAAGATTCTCACCGAAATTGAAACAGGTTCAGAAGCCGAATTCATCACCGAACATTACTGGGGCTACACCCGCATTTCAGACAAAATAACCTCTGAATACGGCGTAGAGCATCCCCGCTGGAAAATGTATGAAACCCTGCAATACGATGTGCAGGTACGGTTTCTCGAAAATTATGGTGCCGATTTTGCAGAACTTCAGAATGAAAAACCTTCCTCTGTTTTTGTGCTGGAAGGCTCCGATATTCTGGTTCGGGATGGCCGTATGCTTCGGTTTTAACCCAGATTATGCAATAGGATGTAAATGATTGATTTTCTATGCTTTAGAACCTCACCTAAATCCTCCCGAAGCCAGTTCGGGACAGGTCCTCCAATGTAGAGGACTTAAGGTGAAAATCAATCATTTATGAACTCAAAGTTTTTTCTATTGCGGAATTTGGGTTTAATCAGCCAGTTTTTGGTCAGGCTCCTAACTTACTTTGAAACAAAGCGATGAATTCGTTCTCCGCTTTTCGCATCATTTCCGCGTCTGATTCACTCTTGTCGCCAAGGCCGCACAAATGCAGCAAACCGTGGGCAATCACCCGGCAGTATTCTTCTTCGATTCCATTTCCAAGCGTTTTTCCGTTGTCTTCCACCCGGTCGGTGCTGATGAAAACATCGCCTTCAATCCGCCCTTCTTCTTCCGAATTATCGAATGTGATGATGTCGGTATAGTAATCGTGCTCCAGATAGTGGCGGTTCATTTCCAGCAAATCTTCATCGGAAACAAAGACATAGGTGAGTTCACCCAATTTCTGTCCGTACCCTTTGGCGGTTTCAGTAAGACAAAGCCGCAGGATTTTACGATAAGGGAAGTTTTTGCGTGGAGCAGAAGTAAAGGAAATGGCCATGTGCAATGAAAGCCCAAAGAAAGAGAATTTCATCGGGGTGCCCACCTGCCTCAAAGAAGAAATCACATACGACCAGCCACTTTATTGAGGGCTTCCGTCCGGTTGCTCACATGCAGTTTTTCATAAATGTTGTGCACATGCCGGCGGACGGTTTCCACCGAAATGCTGTAGGTCGCCGCGATCTCTTTGTACAGATAACCTTTCTCCAATTGTTTGAGAATTTCATTTTCTCTCGGGGTGAGGGGAAAAACCTCTGCTGGTGCAGTTACACCCTGCGGATAAAACGACTGCACCACTCTTCGGGCAATTTCGCTGCTCATCGGAGATCCGCCCTGGTTGATTTCCCGGATGGCATCAAGGATCTGTCCGGAAGCCGATTTCTTGAGAATATACCCGCTGGCTCCCGCCTTTAAGGCCTTGAAAATGCGGTCACTGTCTTCATAAATGGTGCAGATAAGGCACTGTGTATGAGGGAATTTCTGTTTGATGTTGCCTACCAGTTCAATGCCGTTCATGCCGGGCATATCGATGTCGAGCATGGCTACATCTACTTGCTGATCGGTGGTGCGGAACCATTCCCAGGCCGCCATTCCATCTGGAAATACTTTCAGGCATTCCATGCCTTTGTCGTATGCAACGAATGCTTCGAGGACCATTCGGATGTCATCCTGGTCTTCGGCAATTACAATCCGGATGGGTTGTGCTGACATGTCTTGAGTTGTTTAAGTAAAATGCCAAATTTCCAACACCTTATTCTAATATCAAATAACACGAACGTTGTATAAAGGTAAATGAAAATGCGTCCGGAAGCCAGCTTCGGATGTGAATGAAATGGTGCCGCCTACGGCCAATGCCCTCTCTTTCATATTCTTCAGACCGTTCCCAATAATCTCCGATTCTTCTTTATTCATCCCTTTTCCATTGTCTTCCAGCCAGATATCCAAAGTGTCGGAATTTGCTACAATCCGGACCTTCGCCAGATCGGCCTCCGAATGTTTAAAAATATTGTGGATCGATTCTTTTATGATGAGGAATATGTTCCGCCGCAATTCTCCATGAATTTCCCATTGTGCCAGTTCGGGCGAAACGCTGGCTTCCATCTGAAGCTCCATATGGTGCTCTTCAAACTGGGCCCGGATAAACGAACGAAGATAGGCCACCATCGGTTCGAGCTGGTCGTTCCGGTCGTTGAGGGCCCAGACGATTGTGTTCAGACTTTCGACCAGTTCATCGGAACGAATCGCAATTTTCTGGAGTTCCGGCGGCGGCTGCTGACCCGTCTGAAGCTTCAGGAGCTCACTCAGCATTTTGATCGACGTCAGCCCGGAACCAAGATCATCGTGCATTTCTGCAGAAATCCGGTTGCGTTCCAGACGGACGGCCTCCTTTTTTTCAAAGATCAATGTCTGATCTCTCAGCCGGGCTTTCAGATAAAGCCGGAAAATCATCAGAAGCGAACCAATGATCAGCAGTGCAATCAGAATCCGGAAAATATTTGTCTGCCAGAAAGGTGGCTCAATTTCAAAATCTATTTCATATGGTTTGGCAGACCAGATGCCTTCATTGTTGGCACCGAAAATCTGAAGTTTGTATTCGCCGGGAAGAAGATTGGTGAGTGTGATTTTGTTTTTTTCACCCAGGGGAATTCGGGTTCCGCTTCGCATCGAAGGACTCGATAACACATAGGCAAACCGGTTTTTTTCCGGCATCAGATAGTTGAGAGCGGCAAATTCGACTTCAATGTTCTGCTGCCGGTAATTTAGTTTCCAGGGTTTTCCGTCGAGAGGTAGGAGTTGTTCCCCGCTGTCGCCCAACAAACGGGCCGAAGAAATAACCACCCGTGGTGGATTGAAATTTTCAGGACGGATAAGCCGGCTCACTTCGTCAAAACCTTCCAGCCCACCAAAATACACGGTTTTTGTTTTTGGGTTAATGAAAGAGGCAAAGTGGTTGAATTCATTGCTTTGAAGTCCGTCACCTTCGGTAAAAACGCGGATTTTAAATGATTTCCGGTTGATAAGGCAAAGCCCTTTGTTGGTGCTGGCCCAGATGTCATCGCCCTTCTGAATCACCTGATAAACCGATTCATTGGGCATGCCTTCTTTGATTCCCAGTTGTTTGAAGTTTCTCAGTTGTTTGTCAAACACCAGAATGCCAGACCCGAATGTCCCAAACCAGAGTTGATGATCCACATCGGCAATTCCATAAATCAGGGAAGAATACTTCCTGTCTTTCGGCCATAGTTCCCAGATGCTGTTGTCGAATTTATTTGTGGCCGGATCGTATAAAGAAAGACCATCATCTGTTCCGATCCAGATTTTTCCTTCCGAAGAAACCTGGAAACAGTTCACTGAATTGTTGATCAGATTTTCATTTCCGGAACTTGTTTCAAGGAATTGCTGCTTTTGCCTTCCAAATGCATCCAGCCGGTACACACCTCTGTCGTCATACGTTCCAATCAGAAGATCTCCGTCCGGAAGCTCTTTCATTGCACTGATCACGCCGTCAACCTGATCAAAAACACGTTTTGCCACATGACCATTTCCGTCCCGAATAATCTCAAAAATGCCTTGAGAAGTGCCGGCAAGCAACCGGTTTGTGGTTGTTTTAAGAAAAGAGTACACCACCTTTTTATGCTTGCCATCTGCAAACGGAATGCGGGTGCTTGAAAACCGGTCTTTGTTGAAGAAGAAAAGTCCCCGTTCCGACCCCAGAAAGAAATTCCGGTCGTCGTCAGAATAAATGGACCACACTATTTTAAGCCCTTCTTCTTGCGACCGGGCATCGAAAGACCATGACGAAAACTTGCTCAACTGCGGGTGGGTATAGCTCAATCCATTTGTACTTCCAATCCATACGCCGCCCCATTTATCCTGCATCATTTCACTGATTCGGTCACCCGGATACCGTCCTTTGTATGGCAGCCCAACAGGAATGGGAACGGAATATTTATCAAGGAGCATGAGATCGGAATTCGCAACAGGAAGCCAGGTTCTGGATTGTGAATCTTTCAGCCAGGCCAGGATTTCTTTGTCCGGAAGGTCAGTTGCTTTCTCCCAGATCAGGTTGTTATTCACAATCCTGAAATAAAGCGGGCCCGATTGAGAGCAGGCCAGAATGCCTTGCTTACGGGAATATATCCGATGGAAAAAACCAATGCCGTTGGGCTCTTTCTGAAATTGCTCAAACGGAACGGACAACATTACCTTTTTGGTTGTGAGGGCAAACATTCCTTCTAAAGGAGTGGCCAGAAAGGCATTACCGGTTTCGTCAAAGGCAATATCATTAATCGGGAATGCCTTTTGTGTTCCTGGAATCCGGTCAAAGGTTTGCACCGAACCATCGGCTGGATTGTAAATGAGCAACCCTTCGTAAAAACCGATCCAAATCCGGCCCTGTTTGTCTTCGGCCAGACAATTGGCCTGGTTCCAGTTTTTATTTTTCAATTGGCGTGGAACCGGAACAAAGGTCTGCGTGATTGGATTGAGGCAATTTAGCCCACCTCCATACGTGGCAATCCACAGAATTCCGTTTCGGTCACAAAGCAAATCTGAAATGGCGCTCTGGTTTAATGAATGTGGATTTGTTCTGTCCTGATACCAGGTTTTGAAAAAGGTGCCATATAAACAATTGAGACCGTCATGAGTTCCGACCCAGATCTTACCTTCGTTATCCTGGCAAATGGCCGTTACAGAAGAAGTAGACAAACCTTCAGCGAGTCCAAACTGACGGAATCTTGGAAGTCCGTCCTGCCCCTTTCCTGAGAAAGGCAGCAGCAGGCATAGATACAGTATCCGGAACCAGAATTTCATTTGAAAATGAGAAGATTGACAGCAGCAAGATTTCGCTAAAAGTTCAGAACTGCAAATAATCGTCATCTTGATCCGGAACGGCTTCGGATTCCAAGAGATTCTCTGATTTCGTTGCTGGTGAGGGTGGATTTATCGTGGCTCCATCCGGGTGGATTCCAGATGTATTTCCATTTTAAGTGAAGTGGAAGTGGTCTCCGCATATCGTGGATCAGTTTTGACCATTCTCCGAAAATCACTTCCGAAGGTGAGCCGGTTTCCAGCGGTGTGGTCAACCCAAAAACGGGTTTTTCCGTTTCTTCCTGAAAGGTTCCGAATATCCGGTCCCAGATGATGAGAACCATTCCCATGTTTTTATCCAGATAAATAGGGTTTTTGGCGTGGTGCACGCGGTGGTGGGATGGTGTCACCATGAACCATTCGAGGAAGCCGAGTTTTCCTACTTTTTCGGTATGCACAAAAAATCCATAGGTCTGGCAGACGGCATACATGAACAAAATGTCGAGCGGTTGAAATCCGCAAAAAGCAAGAGGCAAAAAGTATACAAACCGGTACAGTGGCTGAAACACCGAACTGCGGATGGCGACCGTAAAATTGAATTTTTCGGAACTGTGGTGCGTCACGTGGACCGCCCAGAAAAACCGCGAATAGTGGTCAACCAGGTGAAGCAGGTAATACATCATGTCCTGACCGAGAAACAAAACGGTCCAGTACAGGAAAGGATTTTCTATTTGAATGGGCGCTAATCCAAAGGCAAAAACCAATGCCGCCAGTGTGAAACCCCGCATGATCACATCCAATCCCATATTAAGGAAGGTGCACATCAGGTTGGTGAGTGTGTCTTTGGTGGAGTAGGTTTTGGTATGCTGAATGGAAGAAATTACCATCTCTCCCAGAATAAACAGGATGTAAACCGGAGTTTCAAGCAGCAATAACCATTGTTCGCGGAGCATGACCGGAGAGAGGACTGGGATCAAAGATTCTTCTTTTCAAAAATAACGTATGCAAAGCGCCCATCAGGTGCCTGAAATACCTGAATGGTCTCGTATTTTCCACTACTGGCGAAATATTCGTACGGCACCCCCCGCTTGTAATTGGGCCTGTAACCATAGTGGCTGTCCCATAAAACCAGACTGCCGACGGGTGCCTTTTCCATGGTGGCGGTATCGGCAATCACGATCGGTTCCGGAGCGAATTGTTTTTCAACCTTCCCCAGAAAATAATAGAACATGATGTGGGTATTGTACATCGGTTTCCCTTTGTAAGTAGTCTCGTTTTGTTTGTACCAACCGGCCACATCCTGGCAGATTTTATCCTCGTCACTCAATTTGATGGGCTTCACATTCACCAACGCCATAAAGGCACAAAGCACAGCCACCAGAATGGTTTGAACGGTTTGCGAGGCCGGAATAAAAACCAGAGCCGATGCAAAAATGGCACCTACAAGTGGAACATTGTCGGATTCTTCAGTGAGTTTAAGGAAGTTGTGTTTGTAGGTAAGGAAGATGCCCACCAAAATAATGTAGGGGATGATGAAGTAAAATAGTTTTCCTTTTTCCTTCAGTTCGCTAATGGTTTGAAAAGCCAGCGCACCGCATACGGCTACAAGTGGAGAAATGATGCACATGTAGCGAAGGTTGCCTCCGGTTGCAGGTCCGATGTGGAATTCTTCCCAGTTGAAAAGACAGTTAATGAGGAAGAAACCCAATGTCGCTACCAGAATAACGGGTTGATTAATTCTCTTATTCAATGCCATTTGTGCCAGATACAACACAAACATGGTGAGTGCAATCGGGCCAAAAACAACAGCTGATGTGAGGAAGTAGTGGTCAAATCCCATCCTGGCATAGGCGTCTTTCAGGGTGTCGCTGGTTCCCAGAATCTGGTTGAGCAAATACAAAGGATCGCCATATAAAACATAACCGGCCAGGTTTTGAAGGAGTGGAAACAAGGCAATGGAAAAAGCCGAAAACCAATTTTTTCGAAACAGTAGATGTACACCATACAGAGCCGCAATTGGATAAAACTCCTGGCGGATGGTACAAATGAGACCCATCAGAATGGCCGAAGCCAGCATCCGGGAGTTGGTGTATAAATAAAATGAGAGGATCAGCAGGAAGGCGGCAGGAAATTCAGAATAGTTGCGGAACGAAAGAGCAATCCATAATGGTTGAGTTGCCAGCAGAATAAACGCAATCCAGGGATTGGAAGCCCCCAGTTTTTGAGCCGATTTGTAGGCGAAAAAACAGGAAAACGCCGCAAATGCACAGTTCTGAAGAACCACCAGTTTCTGTCCGCCCAGAACCGTCAGTACATATAAAATTTTGTAACCTGGTTTTGCCCAGTTGCCCATTATGGCATTGGGATCGTACCAGAACCTTAGCATTGACAGGTAGTGATTGGCCTCATCCTGCTGATAAAACCCTTTTGATTTGAGCGAATAGGCAAAATAAAGTAAGGCCAGAACGCCGGTCAGAATGAGAGGGAGATTGTCTCCTTTCGCCTGACCTGTGCTATTGGTAAGTTTGTCGGCAGTGGTGTTCATCTACAATACGCTAATAGGGCCTCAAAGGTAAGATTGCCCACGGATTGTTTGCAAGCATTAATCTTCCGGGAACTGAAAGAGAAAGGGCTTCGGAATCAGGGTTTGAATCCGCTCTCCGTAAAGATTTTCCGGGCGTCTTTCTCGGCCATCACTTTTTGAAGCGGGATCTTTTTGTCAATGGCCCACTTTCGAACAATCTGCCAGCCCAGCCATCTGCCTACACGACCGGGGCATTGTTCGCCGATTTCCACCACATTTGGTCGTTCATCACAGTATTTTTTAATAAGGAAAAGGTCCGTTGAGAAAAACAGATTCTTGTCAAGGTAATGTGCCCAGATGGTTTTGAGATTATCGTCCACATCTTTCAGCTGGGCTTCGGTAAAACCAGTGAGCAGAGTATCCTGAAGGCAGGGCATGGTCTTTTCCATAAAATAATAGACCCGTCCCCATTTGAGCATTTCACCCATCATGGTGTTGTCGAGCATGTCGATTTCACAATATCGGTCGGCCATTACCATGGCAATTTCCGGAACCAGAAACCGCTTTTTGAGTCTTCGCAGAATGTAATTCGGGATCTGAGGCGGACGGTACCGGGAAGAATCGCTCAGGAAATATTCCAGTCCGATCACAAGGACGGAATCCTTCACTTCCAGATCCACACTAAAACCGGAGACAACCGTGTACACCGGCGGTGCATGAAATTTCGGATAGTAATGTCGTATGTGGCCGAACAGGTCGGTGAGATCATTTTTCAACCAGGCAAGATTGGCGAATTCACGGTCCACATCCTGGTTCATGGTGTCGATATACGGATCGCGGCTCAGCTTGAGAAAGTCCTGAATGAGGATACTGTCGTGCGGCAGCTTTGATCGCTGAAGAAATTTTTCGGACAATAAAGGATACCGGTCCAGAAACAGACGGGTGTCGAGAGTGTCGGTTAGCTTCTGAATACTGTCTTCCAGCCGTATAAAGGTGAGTTCCTTGTCCAGAGGTGAGATTCCTTCATCTTCCCTGCAGGTTTTTTTTCCGCAGGCATTCACAAAAGCAACCAAACAAAGAATTATTATTGTGGCCTTAAGTTTAAGGGATTGGTCTACCAGTTTCATTTTCAACATCGGCCGCAATTTTAACTTCATATACACATGAAAAACAATGCAATTCTTCTTCTCCTCTTACTCCTGGCTTCAAACCAGATTTTTGCACAAGATAAAAAATTCAAACTGGGTTTACGCTTTGCTCCCAATATTGCCATGAACCGTGTGGTGGACCTGGTAGAGACCGATGGATTATTATTCAGCAACAATGGAGCGGGTGTCCGATATTCAGCAGGTTTGACCGGAGATTTTTATTTCGGAAAGAACTATTCCTTTTACACGGGACTTTGGTACACGGTAATGCGAACCGGTATGAAATTCGACAGTACCGGAACCGGAATCAAACCGGCAATTAACGAATCGGTTTACAATCTTCAGTACCTCCAGGTTCCTGTGGCCTTGAAATTGTTCACCAATGAGATCGGTACAGATTTGAAAATGTATTTTGTAGTAGGAGGCACGTTGGGTTTCAAAATCGATGAAAAAGAAAAATCCTGGGAAAAAAATCGTTCTTCTGTCCAAAAGCCATCAAAAGGAAGCGGTCACTCTTTTGGAGATGTCGGACTTTTACTGGGGTCTGGTGTTGAATACCAAATGGGGGAGACCACGACGTTGTTTTTCGGTTTGTCTTACAATCGAGGCCTCCTCGACATCGCTTCGAAAAAAGGACCCATGTGGATTGCCGAAAGAGATGCATCCGATTTTTATACAATCAGCACCAGCCTTTTGAGTCTGGAAGCAGGAATAAAGTTTTAAATTGATTCAGGTCGCAATTTTCTGTTCCGGCTCCGGCAGCAATGCAGAAGCTCTGATGACACATTTTCAGCATCATCAGTCCATTCGTGTGGCCGCTGTGGTGGTAAACAGCCAACATTCTTTCGCTTTAACAAGAGCCGAAAAGTTTGGGATAGACGGCCGGTATTTTGCACGAAAAACGTTTTCAGAAAATCCGGAGTCGGTTTTGGGTTTTCTCAAAGACAAAAACATATCCTTCATTCTTCTCGCCGGTTTTCTTCAATTGGTCCCGGATGTCTTGATTCAACATTTTCCGGACCGGATTCTCAATATTCATCCAGCCCTTCTTCCTTCTTTCGGAGGAACCGGCATGTATGGTCATTTTGTGCATGAAGCAGTGAAAGCCTCCGGTGTTTCGGAAACCGGACTCACCATTCATTTGGTGGATGCAGAATACGACAAGGGAAAAATTATTTTTCAGGCAACATGCAGGGTTGAAAAAGACGATTCTCCGTCCGATATTGCAGCCCGCGTTCTGGTGATGGAGCACATTCATTATCCGCTTGTTGCTGAATACTTTATACAAACCACTTCAAAAAACGACACAACCATTATATGATGGAACTTTCCAAAATAGCAGCGATCGCAGGCCAGAGTGGTCTGTACATTATTTCATCTCCCTTAAAAAACGGGGTGTTGATGGAAAGTCTGGACGAGAAGAAAACCAGATCGGTTGCCAATGCCACCAGCAAGGTTTCGATCCTTTCCGAGATTTCAATCTACACCATTACGTCAGAAGGTTCTGTTCCATTGGAGCAAGTGCTGAAAGCCCTGTATGTAAAATATGGTAAAACGCTTCCGGCAACTGCAAAATCTGACGGGGCCGATCTGAAGAGCCTTTTGAAAAGTGTGCTGGAAGAAGTGGATTTCGACCGTGTCTATGTTTCAGACATCAAAAAACTGACCAGCTGGTACCACATTCTGGCTGAGCACGCCACTGAATTGCTGATGTCTGAAGAGCCGAAAGCGGCCGAGGCACCGGTTGCTGAAGCGGGTGAAGAGCCTGCGAAACCGAAAGCAAAAAAAGCGCCGGCAAAAAAAGCGGAACCAAAGGAGAAGAACTAAGAGTGGTGCTTCAATCAGGTTTCCCGTTTCCAATTATCAAATAATGCAAAGTCTGAATCGTGTCAAGCTGCGTGATGGAACGTGGCTGGATTCAACCGCTATACTCCGGAAAAAGCAACAGGAAAATTCGAATCTGGATTCTCCGGATCCGGCAATGGGGCCTGTTCAACATGCCATTTTATATGCCCGTAATATTCTTCCCGGTACCAGCGATTCACCGGATTATCTGGAAGCGGGTTTTGCCGATTTTCTGGAAGCACCCGGCATCGAAGCCATCGACCTTTCACAGTTTTCCGGCCGGTTGAATTCCCGAATTCTCATTCACCTTGGTGAAACACAAAAAGCAACTGAAATCCGTGTTCAGATTATGAACTGGGATGGATCTTTAGCCATGGATGGATTTGCTGAGCAAGGATTGTTTTCAACAGAGTGGATTTATTCGCTTCCGAAAGATAATCCACAACCATGGTCCAGAATTCGTGTTTCGGTGAAAGCTTAAATTCGATTTTCACCAACTTACAAATACCGGAAGCGGCATGTCCGGTGATTGATGAGCCGGATTCGCGAAATCGGATGGAGTTTCTTCCATTGCTGTTCCTGCGATGGCTTCCAGTCGACCCAGATTTCGTTGGGCTCAAACACTTCGAGTGCATTGTCGATGGTTTTGTAGCCAGCCTGTAAAACGACCAGAGCCTCAATCCTGATTTTTTTCGGGGGTGGTTTGCGATTGAGGTAGTTCGATAAAAACACATACGATTTTCCCTGCCATACGACCAGCCGGGTTTTCCGTTGATTCGTTTTTTTATCGGAAGAAATGACTTCGCCGGTATCGATTCTGGTTTCTACCTTCAGCATGTGCATGCCTTCTTTGAGCGCTTTCACTTCGAAAGACCGGTCCTTCTTTGATTCCGATCCGGAAAGCAGCGATAGATGAGCGTTCCGTCCATCCAGATTTCCCAACATCCATTCCTTGCTGGTGCGCATCACAAACGTACTTTTGGTTTCATTCCACATCCGGAAATTGTCGATGGCAATTGTAAGGCAGGAAATGAAAAGAAGCAGGAGAGCATTCCGAAGAAAGCGGTAACCGGAATAATGGAACCAGAAATGCAGCAGGATAAGAAACAATATGAGCAGAAGAAGAGTGTACCAGGGCATATACACATCGGTAATGCTGCTGAAAGGAAGTTGCTCGATGAAGACAACAAATCCATTCAGAAAGGCCAGTGTCCAGTGAATGACCCACCCCACCATTTTAGCCAGAGCAGAAAAAGGAGATACCAGCAACAGAATGATTCCCGCATAAATCAACGCATTGCTTACAGGAACCGCCACCAGATTGGCCACCAGAAAATAGACGGGAAACTGGTGGAAGTAGTATAGAATCACCGGAAAGGTCGCAATGGTGGCGGCCAGCGTGACCGCGATTCCTTCCCAGACAGATTTCAGAAAGCGGTTCTTTGGCCGCCAGAAATCGAGAATGGGTCGCTGGAAACTGACAATGCCATAGACCGCCGCAAACGAAAGCTGGTACCCCACATCGTAGACCAGATCGGTATCAGCAAACAACAATATGAGTGTGGCAAAGCACAATCCATTGATGGCCAGGGGAGGTTTCTTAAAGAGATCATTCAGTTGCATCACAGAAAAGACCGTCACCGCCCGAAGCACGGAAGGACTCAAGCCGGTCACCAACGCATAAAACCAGAGCAAACCGATGATCACCAGAGAAAAAGCCCAGGCACCTGCTTTCCAGTTTCGGATCCAGCCAAACACAAAAACAAGGCATCCGAATATCAGCCCAACGTGCATGCCCGAAACCGCCAGAATATGTGTGACACCGGCGGCAGAATAGGCGGCTTTCAATTCCGGATCGATTTTCCGCCGGATGCCGAGCAAAAGGGCAGACAACATGTAGCCGTCGTTTTTTTCCGGAACATGTTTCATCAAAGCTTGTTCCAGATAAGTCCGGCATTCCTGAGAGACCGATCGCAGAAGGGTGGGTCTGGTTGGCAGAATACTTTTGAACTGCCCCG
>CAMCXM010000045.1 GCA_945883425.1 Spirosoma fluviale | reverse complement strand
CCTCTACATTGGAGAGGATTTAGGTGAGGTTCTAAAGCATAGAAAATCAATTATTTAAATCCTATTACATAATCTGGGGTAAAGAAATAACGAGATCGAGCTTAGAATGTCCGGATTTTCAATGGAATTGATGGTGGAAATGAGTTCAGCTTTTGGCATCCGTGCGACCGCTCTTAAACAGAAGTATACAAATTATAAGAGAGTTCCCCCTACAAAAAGTTCAGCCCCTGCTCTTTGATCTTTTCGAGGTCGTCTTTCATTAAAACTACCAGCTTCTGAATCGGTGCATGGTTGGCCTTCGAACCAATGGTGTTGATTTCCCGGCCGATTTCCTGGCTGATGAATCCGAGTTTGCGTCCGGCATTTTCTTCGTTTCGGAGCACATCCAGAAAGTGATCGAGGTGACTGGCCAGACGGATCTTTTCTTCGGTGATGTCCATCTTCTCCAGATAAAAAATCATCTCCTGCTCAAAACGGTTCGCATCAAAAGCGGCATCGGATTTAATGGCAGTGAGTTTCTCCTCAATCCGTTGTTTCACAATCACCGCACGTTCCGGATCAAGGACGATCACCTCTTCTAGTAATGTTTTGATGTTGGTGATATAGCCCACCACCTTTTCGGAAAGGACACTGCCTTCTGTCAGACGGAAATCATCACAGGCTTTCAGCGCCTGTTCGCAGGCTTTTTGCACCACCAGCCACTCGTGTTCGCGGTTCTCACGTCCATTCGATGCCGACATAACTTCCGGCATCCGCAAAATCGACTGCAGGATATGCGATGGCTCAATGTTCACTGAAAACTTCTGGGTTTCAGACAGTACCGAACCGAAGTGATGGTGCAGAAGATCGGCATTGAGCTGAGAGGCGTTGGCCGCTTTGTTGGCGTATTCCATCTCCACATTCAGCATCACTTTACCTCTTTCAAGGTAGCGGGCCACCAGATTGCGGACTTCAAATTCTTTGTCCTGCAGCGAACGTGGAAGGCGGACATTGAGGTCCAGAACTTTGGAATTCAGGGATTTCACCTCAACCCGAACACTCAGGTTCTGGTCTTCAACGGTGGCGGCTCCAAAGCCGGTCATGGATTTAATCATTTATTGGGTGCAATAGATTTTTGTGCAATTAAGCGATAATCGTTGTTGTGCACATCGGAATCAAGTTCATTATTATTATCCGAAGTAAAGCAAAGCTTCTTTCGATATGGATTCTTTTACTTCGACCCAGTTTGTTTCTAAATATAAATTAGGGTCTTCATCTTCCTCAGCATCTGTAAAGTACGAAATGCTCCGGGCTATTAACCATTCATTTCCATCTGCAAATTTTTGCCGATAAAATTCCATGAGCTCTGCAAACGAATAGGTTTGAAGTAGGAAATAGAAATCGAAAAAATCCCTCTTTTTCCCTCTTCCGGTAATAGCTGAAAGTTTCATAGCCCCAATATCGGGCAATTGAAGAAGTCTTGTGCCTTCCCAATAAATTGGATCTCGTAAGTTTGGATACTTAAAATTCACAAAATCAACCTTCACGCCATCAACAAGAAGGGTTAAAATATTTGTCGTTTTGTGGGCAATCTCGATTGGGCTAATTCCAGAAAGCAGGTGTAGGATTTCATCGGATGTAAATGGTCTGTTTCCAAAGAAATCAAGATCATACGATTCTCTGTGACCAATTTGAAGTGCCAATGATGTGCCACCCGCAAGATTGAAATCAATCAATTCCGGAATGGCCATTATGGACTTTAATATTCCCAGTGTATGTGGTTTGACTGTCTGTAAATGAAGCATCTGAATTCTGAAACAGGGACACGAAACAATTGACTCATAAAGTTCATGGTTTTAGGATCCAGATCGCGTGCATTTAATACTGCCGTCTTAATTGCATCCATGCCATAAAAGGATTGTATCAAACGCCAGTCATTGAGGTTTCCATACATCACAACCCGTTCAATCACATACCGGGACTTATTTACCCAATCTATCTGGTCATAGTTGGTGTCCCAGAAAATAGCTCTTGAAATTGCAGGCTTTTCCATTTGAAATTCGACCAATCGTTACACATGCACATGCCGCTCCGAATGGTAGCTGCTTCGTACCAAAGGACCCGACTCCACATACTTGATGCCCCGCTTTTCGCCTTCTTCCTTGTACATTGCAAATACCTCAGGATGAATAAACTCTGCCACTTCAATGTGCAGTTTGGTTGGCTGTAAATACTGTCCGATGGTGAGTACATCCAGTCCATGCTCCACCAGATGATCCATCGCCTCAAACATTTCGTCCTGCGTTTCGCCCAAACCCACCATAATGCCCGATTTGGTGCGGTGCCCCATTTCTTTGGTGCGTTTGATCTGCTCCAGACTGCGTTCGTATTTGGCCTGCGGACGAACCCGTCGGTACAAACGACTGACGGTTTCCATGTTGTGGCTCACCACTTCCTGGCGTGGCTCGACCATACGGGCCAGAGCTTCCCAGTTGGCTTTGACATCCGGAATCAAGGTCTCAATCGTGGTAGCCGGACTCAATTCCTTCACCATCATCACCGTCTGGTACCAGATTTCAGCACCCCGGTCTTTGAGTTCGTCCCGGTTTACCGACGTGATCACAGCGTGCTTCACGCCCATTGTTGCAATGGCTTCTGCCACCCGCCGAGGTTCGTCAGTATCATATTCATTTGGCCGGCCGGTGGCAACGGCACAGAATGAACATCCACGGGTGCACACGTTTCCAAGAATCATGAAGGTGGCCGTGCCTTCTCCCCAGCATTCGCCCATATTCGGACAATTGCCGCTTTCGCAGATCGTGTGCAGCTTTTGCTCGTCCACAATCTTTCGGACTTTGGCGTATTCAGGTCCGGTTGGAAGTTTTACCCGAAGCCAGTTTGGCTTGGATGGTCTGCGTGCAGCGTTGGCGTCTATGGTGGGGAGTTCGATCATAATGCTCCGGAAATTCGGTTACAAAGAAAATACAATTCCGTTCGAATTGTTTCCCAAAGTTCATGCCGGAAATCAGATCCTGATTTCATTTCATAAGAATAAATCAATCGCTTCCCTGGATCACAAATAGTGAGAATGTCTGGTGCTGCTATTCAATCAAATTCAGAGGTTCATTTGCTTTCACCAGTTCTTTCTGTCCGTTGGCCCGCATTTAAACTATCCGGACTTTTGATTCTTATTGTCCTTTCGTTTCTTTGGGCTTTCTCATTTACAAACTACAACTGCCCAATCGTTTGAAGAGGCTTCTTTTTGTCCTGCTGGCGTTCAACCTGTATTCGGTTTTTTCTTTTGCGCAACCGTACCTGTTAAAAGGCAGAGTAACGGATTCAGAAAACGGCGACCCCATTCCATTTGCCAATGTTTTGGTGAAAGGGACTACAATCGGTACCGTCTGTGATTTCGACGGTTATTACACCCTCAAAATTCCAAAACAGGCCGACAGTTTATCTGCCATATACATTGGCTATCAGATGCGTACCAAGAAAATCACCGGGGCTGCCACGCAAACACAGAACTTCCAGCTCAAAGAATCGGCAATTCAACTGAAAGAAGTGGTGATCAAACCTGGAGAAAATCCGGCCTGGCCCATTATGCGGGAAGTGATCCGCCACAAACAATTTAATGACAAGCGTTCGTTGGTTTCCTATGAATACGAAGCCTACAACAAACTCGAGGTGGACATTGATAAGATTTCCGACAAGTTCAAAAAGAAACGCATCATCCGGAAAATCCAGAATGTATTGGACAGTATCGGCAAAGCCACAGGTGAAGATGGAAAACCGATTCTTCCTTTCTTTATCAGTGAAACCATCTCCAAATTTTATTACAACCAATCACCGGAACTAAGGAAGGAGCAAATCGAAAAAACCAAGATTTCGGGTTTAGGGAACAATGAAGGGGAAGTGGTGTCACAAATGGTGGGGTCCTCGTTTCAGGACTACAATTTCTACCAGAACTGGCTCAATATCGTAAGTAAAGAATTTGTGTCGCCCATCGCCGATGGTTGGAAACTATACTATGATTATCTGTTAGAAGATAGTACTGAAGTGAAGGGAGACTGGATTTACCGAATTGAAGTTACTCCAAAACGTCCTCAGGATCTGGCATTTAAAGGCACCATCTGGATCAACCGTTCGGATTGGGCTTTGACCCGTGTGGATTTATTGATTTCGAAAGAATCGAACATCAACTTCATCGACAAAATCAAAATTCAACAGGAGCTACGGAAAACAGAGGCCGGTGCCTATCTGCCTGCTAAAAACCGGATCACCATCGATATCGCCAATCTCAACGCAAACTGGGCCGGAATGATTGCCAAGTTTTATACGTCCATCAAAGACATTGTGGTGAACAAGCCTCTCGATAATTCCTTCTTTGAAAGGCCCATCGAAATGCTGGAAGGATCCACCCGCACCGACGATGCTTTTTGGGGAAGCCGTCGTCACGATACATTATCCATCACAGAAAAGAACGTCTTCAAGATGATCGATACGGTGAAAAAAATTCCTGCTGTGAAGACCTATGTTGAGATTGCGAACATTTTCATCAACGGGTACAAGCGCATCGGGCCCATCGATTATGGTCCTTACCTTTATACGTATGGCTGGAATAATGTGGAGGGCCACCGTGTTCGTGTCGGTTTGCAAACCAATGTAGATTTCAGCAGGAAATGGGTACTGGACGGTTATCTCGCTTATGGTTTTCAGGATGAAAAATTGAAATACAATGTGAGCGCCACCCGGATCCTCAGCCGAAAGCGCTGGACAACGATAACTTTCTCCCATGGCTACGAACTTGAACAACTTGCGTTGATCGACAACAGCCTCGCTTCCAATTCTCTTTTCTTTGCCTTTACGAGGATGGGTGCACTCAACCAGACTCGTCCTTATTACAACCGCAGTACCAAAATAAGTCTGAGCCGCGAAATTAAGCGTGGGCTCACCATTAATCTGCAAGGCTATCTCTGGGACTTCAATCCGTACAGGGATCAGTATAAATTTGCCTACTACAACGATCCCGTCCTGCATTACACCGGCCAGGATACAAGTGTTTCCGGTAACTTTAAATCGGCCGAGTTTACAGGTGAAATTCGATATGGTAAAGACGAATCCTTCCTGGAAAACGAAAACCAGCGGATCAGCCTGGGCGCCACACGTTTTCCTATTTTGTCATTAAAATACACGGCTGGCGTAAAAGGAGTTTTTCATTCCAATCTCAACTACCATAAGTTTCAGTTTTCGGCCGTTCAGTTCATTCGATATGGTCTTTTAGGAAATGGTAAAATTTCCCTCGTAAGTGGATTTACTCCTTCTGTTGTCCCATATCCAATTCTTCGGGCACACCTGGGTAATCAGACGTACTTTATGAACCTGTCAGCTTTTAACATGATGCAGTATTTTGAATTTGTTTCAGATCAGTTCGTGAGCTTGAATTACCAACATAATTTTGAAGGGCTCGGGCTGAACAGTATTCCATTGATTCGTCGTTTGAAATGTCGCTTTGTTGCCCATGGAAATTTACTTTTTGGAAATGTAAAGCAGAAAAATAAAGATCTGATTCCTTCCAAAATCGGAGATGAACAAATTTCCAGTTTCACCAGTCTGGATCCGAAAAAGCCCTATGCTGAAGTGGGGTATGGTGTAGAAAACATTTTCCGCTTGCTCCGTGTCGATTTCATTCACCGGCTCACCTACCTCAATAATCCGGGCGCCAAAAATTTTGGGGTGAAGTTCAGCGTGCAGTTTAAGTTATAAACTAAACCGAACGATCCCGTCCGTTTCTTTCACCAGCCCAAAGGGTTCATTTTCCAAAAGGATAAATCCATCGAGGTCCATGTAATCGGCCAGTGATTCCAGCGAAAGTGCGGCGGATATTCCCAGGCTGGTTTCGACCATACAGCCCACCATGGTTTGGAGTCCGATGGAACGGGCTGTTTTGAGAAGATGAACGGCATTGGGCAATGAGCCTGCTTTCATCAGCTTGACATTGATTCCGGAAAATGCCTGCTTCCAGTAATCGGGTTCCGCTTTGTACAGAATCGATTCATCTCCCCAAATGGGCACAGGCGACTGTTGACTCAAAAGAATGTAATCTTCTCTTTGAGCGGCTGGCAACGGTTGTTCCAGAAACAGAATCCGGTCAGACGGTATCGCTTTTGCAAATTCGAGTGCTGCTGCAACATCCGTCCAGCTTTCATTTCCATCGATGGCAATCGGTCCGGGGTAAAGACGACACACTTCCTCCACCATGGCAAGTGCCGAATCGCGGTGTGCTTTGATTTTGAGCCAGGAGAAACGAAACAGATTTTCCCTTTCCATAAAACCGGCGATTTCAGAAGGTGCCATCACCGGAATGGTATAACAAATTGATCGGCCCTCCGCAGTTTGGATGTCCAGTTGTGCGTGTAGAGAAATTCCTTTAATCGATGCCATCAGATTCTGAAACGCCATGTCAATTCCGACCCGAAGGGCAGAACAGACGGAAAGCCCAGCCAGAATTTCAGGCCACTGGTTTTCTTCAAATTCCTTTTCTAAATGCGGCAGAACCAATTGAAATTCATGTTCTACCCGTTCCGGCGTTTCCTCATACCGGACATTGGGTGCAATTTCTCCCTTCCCTTCTTTGGCATTACATCGGGCGGTAACGATTCCGTTTACTTTCAGGACAGATGTGTTTCGCGACAACTTCCATTCATAGCGGAGAGGAAGTGAGATCAGTTCGATTGAAAAAGAAATTTTCACAACAGGAGATTTCAAAAAATTCCGACAAAAGTCTATCTTCGGGCGGGTAAAAATATTTTTATTTTTGCTAATCAAAACTTCATCCCTACCTGAAATGCCGACCGATCTCTTTTCTTCAAAAGACCAGGAGCTCATCACTTCTGCCATACAATCCGCTGAATTTGAGACCAGCGGTGAAATCCGTGTGCATCTTGAAAAATCCTGTGAGGGCAATGTCCTGGACAGAGCGGCTCAGGTTTTTGAAAATCTGGCCATGCACAAAACCAAACTTCGGAATGGTGTGCTGTTCTATCTGGCCTATGAGGATCGTAAATTTGCCATTCTGGGTGACGCAGGAATCAATTCGACCGTACCCGAAAACTTTTGGGACGACATCAAAATCAGGATGCAGTCCCGTTTCAGAGCGGGCCATTTTGTAGAAGGTTTGTGTGAAGGCGTGGAAATGGCAGGAAATCAACTGAAGTCGAATTTTCCCCGTGAAAACGACGACATCAATGAACTGCCCGACAAGATTTCCTTCGGTTGATCTGGCCCGATTATTGAGAATTATTTTGCATCTGCAACCACTGAATCATTGAAATTTCTTCTTCGCCTTCGGGTACTTTTCCTTCTGCTCGCTGTCATTATTCCTTTTGCAGGATCGGCTCAGAACATTCCGGATCAAACCAATCCACCACATTTGGTCAACGACTTTGCCGATGTTCTCAGCGACGAACAGGAACGGGAACTTGAGCAGAAGCTGATGGCGTATGAAGATTCCACTTCCACGCAGATTGCCGTGGTTCTGGTTAAAAATCTGGATGGAACCGATGTGGCCGATTATGCTGTAAAGCTGGCTCTGAAGTGGAAAATCGGTACGAAAAAGGACAATGGTGTTCTTGTACTGGCAGCAATAGACGACCGTAAAACCAGAATCGAAGTGGGATACGGTCTGGAAGGTGTGCTTCCTGATATCACCACCAAACGAATTCTGACAGAAGATGTAAAGCCTTATTTCAAGCAGCAGCAGTACTATGAAGGACTCGATCTGGCCACCACGCACATCATACAGGCGGCTAAAGGAGAATACAAAGGTGAATACAAGTACAGCAACAACAAGGGAAAGAAAAAAGGAAAAGGCCTGGGAATCGGTTCTATCATTTTTATCATCATACTGATCATCATTTTTGCCAGCAACAGAGGAGGTGGAGGAGGATTTCTCACCGGAATGATTCTGGGCAATATGCTCGGTGGCAGCCGGCACAGCAGTGGAGGAGGCTGGGGCGATTTCTCATCCGGCGGTGGCAGCTTTGGTGGATTTGGTGGCGGTAGTTTTGGCGGTGGAGGCTCAAGCGGAGATTGGTAGGTTTTCCTGCGGATGACTTAATTCAGGCTCAAAAAATCGCTCCCGGATATTTCAATTTGATGGCTTCAAACGTGAATACCACCACTCCAGAAAACGTGGCAACACTTTTGCCATTGTCTTGTGGTCGTGTCGCCCGTTTCCGATTTCGATGTACTCGAGATTCTGTCCGGGTGTAAATCCTTTCTTTTCCAGCTCCGTCAGTAAATCGACGGTATCGCCAATGGAATCAATCAACCCGTCCTGGTCACGGTCCGCCGATTCGTCCAGCCAGCCGGTCTGAAACCAGAGATTCAGTTCCGGAACCGTTGAAGATTCCCTTACCATTTTCTGTGCAATCCGGTCAGAAGCCTTGTAGCCATCGTCCAGTGATTTCGCCCGCCACCAGAAAGATCCGGAAAACAGACCAGCCGTACCAACATGAGAACTGATGTTCCAGGCCAAATCAAAAGCAGACAATGCACCCAAAGAAAAACCAATGATGGCAGACTTACCCGCCGTTGGATGCAGGTTGTAATGCTTCTCAAGCCAGGGGAAAAGTTCGTCCTTTAGAAACGCTGTATATTGAGATGCCCTGGCTCCACGGCCAGCAAAATCGGCCTCCCGACCAACCCCGTATTCCTGCTTTCGTTCTCCCACATGGATGGCGATGGCCAGAATGGGTGTTTGCGGATTTTCTTTGTTGAAATCCTGAACACAGGAAGCCAGTTGAAATTCGATCGCATCCTGACCGTCGTTCACTAATAAAAGGCGCCAATGCTCTTTGGATGCAAGATGGCTTTCGGGTACAACCACATCCAGCAAAACCTCCCGTTTTAAATGTGTACTGTGAATGATTTCTCTCTTCATACTTCAGCGGCAAATCTAATGAAAGGATCGGTTGCAGAGGAAAATGACGGCCTCTTCACCTCCTGAATCTGTCGGGATCTGATTTACTTGCATCCTCAAACAGAGAAATCGGATATGAAACACATCTGGCTGGATTGCGATCCCGGACACGACGACGCCATGGCATTGATTCTGGCTTGCCATCATCCGGAAAGTCGACTCATCGGCGTCACAACAGTGGCAGGAAATCAGTCTGTCGAAAAGACCACCCGAAATGCCCGTGCTGTTTTGGCGGCCATTGGTTGCGGCCAGATACCCGTTTTCAAAGGTCAGTCTTCAGCCATTCTGAAAGCCATGCCGTTTTGTGCTGAAATCCATGGCGAATCCGGCCTTGATGGGCGGGATGGCAAGCCTTTGTTTCCCTTGCTTGCTGATGAGGAGCCGGACGGATTCTGGCTGTTGAACTGGAAAGAAACTTTGGACAAGGTCTGGAAAGAAACCGGTGAAAAAGTAGATCTGGTGGCCATTGGAAGTCTGACCAATGTGGCCCTTCTCCTCACGCTGTTTCCGGAAGTGAAGAGCCGGATTCGCATCACCATCATGGGTGGAGCGATGGGCATCGGCAATACAGGACCGGTGGCAGAATTCAATATTGAGAATGATCCGGAAGCAGCACATGTTGTTTTTGAGAGTGGTGTAGAGCTTGCGATGGTTCCTCTCGAAGTAACCCACACGGCATTGGCCACACCGGAAATTCTGGCGGCAATCGGTGACAGCAGTCCGTTCCGCCGGAAGATTCAGGAGATGCTGTTGTTTTTCCGCGATACCTACCGTGATGTGTTTGGTTTTGATGATCCGCCTCTTCATGATCCTCTGGCGGTTTTATTTGTTCTGCATCCGGACTGGTTTCAATCCAGGAAAATGCGGGTGGATATTGAAAGAGCCAGTGAACTCAGTCGTGGCCAGACTGTTTGTGACGTTCATGGCAGAAGTTCCAGACTGGCTAACTGCAACGTGGCCTTATCGGTGGACGTGGATCGTTTCTGGAAATCGATGCTGGATGCAGTGGCGAAGGCAGACGGAGTAATTCAGGAAAAATAAATTGTTGAATCTGTTCGTGCCGTTAGGGTTGGCCACAAATGGAAATCATTACAGAGGTTTTCATGGTAGACTTTGATCATTTGGGAGAAAATTAAACCCATCCTGACTATGTAATTTGATGCATCGAAGTTCAAGTTGAATATTGCCGCATTTTTGATTTCGTAGTCATTAAACTTGCCCAATATGAACTTGTTATCGATCAGAGTACTCATTTTATTCTTTCTTCTTCCTGTCCTTGCTCATGGAGAAAATCTAAAAAGAGTATCGTATTCTCAATTAGCTCTCGACCTGTTTGGGTCGGAAAAGCAAGCCCTGGAGTATAAGAATACGGAGTTTTATAACGACCTGCCGGATGAGGGGAAGGAGTACTTTATGTCTGATTCCTGGCGCCCTGAAAAAGTTGGCTTTATTCGGGGAGGGTTCAGAGCTTTTCTTTTGTCCAAAGGAATTCTGCCGGGAAAAGATGGTTTTTATGCCGTTACGAATTCAATTCATTTTGAGCAATGTCGTTTCGAAGATGATCTTCGGTTTGTGCATTGCCGATTTGAAGCTCCATTGGAATTAATTGATGTCGATTTTCCCAAGGCGTCAGAAGATGGTGTTGGAATTGAGGAAAATCAGGGAGGGGCCCTTCTACTGGATTCCTGTGAATTTCGAAGTGCATTTTTGTTTGATTGTAAAAGTAAGAACTTGATTTTTCCCAGACTTCGCTCTTGCCGGTTTGAGTATGTCTTTATGTTATTGGGTCAGGCTGTTTTGAGAGTTAAAAAGTGCTCTTTTGATTTGAGCAGTTTCTGGTTGCAGAGTCATCACGATAAAACATCGGTCACCATCGATTCCTGCGATTTTCAGGCAAAGAGTAATGATTCCTTTGGACCTTCTCTTACAGAACTTGCCGTCAATTTTTTTTCATTCCGAAATAACCGGATTGCCGATCACAGTAAAAGAATTAATACGTTCGTTTGCCCTTCTACCAATATTGATCTGTCTCATAATCAGTTTGATGCCAATGTAAAGTTGGTTTTATCATCCGCCTATTTCAGCCATGAACCCACAATTAATCTGGAATCAAATGTGTTTAAAAAACAACTGATTTTAAAGTTGGAGAGCATTGGTCTTGCAAGTAAACTGGACCCGAAAGAACTCAATAACCTGAATTTTGGAATCGACTGGAACGGCTTTTACAATGCCACAGGTTCGGTACAGATTGAAAACCAAAGGGCATTCCGGATTTATCAAAAGACCAATAAGTTGCTTTTTGATTTTTTTCGCAGCACCGGCGACCTAGGTTCATCAAATGAAACCTATGTGCATATGATGAAAGCAGAGGGACGCAAACTGACATTTGAATACCAGCAAAATCCCAGTTTTCAACGATACTTCCGTTATCGGCTCAACAGTCTTCTGTATCACTATACTCGTTACGGTACTGATCCGGCCCGCTCAATTGTTGTTTCCTTATATGTGATTTTACTCTTTGCTTTTTTCTATTTCTTTTTTCCTTCAAACTGGGAGGTGCAAAGTAAGGCCAGGCTTTTTCAGGATTTTCAGGACTTCATCGAAAAGAATGACAAAGGTTATGCAAAGCCTTTTTTGAAATTATTGAAGGGTTTTGGTGTCAGCATGTTTAACGCCATTATACTTAGTCTGAATGCTTTTACAACACTTGGTTTCGGGGAGATTCCGACCACAGGGATAGCCAGATATGTCTGCGTTATTCAGGGATTTATCGGTTGGTTTCTCCTGAGTATTTTTACTGTCGCTCTCTTCAATCAGGCTCAATTTTAAACCTCAAAATTGAAGTAACCAATTTCTAATTCTTTTGATTGAAGTAGAATAAAACAAAAAAGCCCCTGACATGCAGAGGCTTTTCGATTTGTACCAGGAGCGGGAATCGAACCCGCACGGCCGTGAAGCCACAGGATTTTAAGTCCTGCGTGTCTACCAATTCCACCATCCCGGCAAACCTTCCGTTCCAAAACCATTGCTTCCTTTGGTTTCAGAACTTCTGTGAACAAAAAAGCCACACCTAAGCGTGGCTATTTTTCCGAGCGAAAGACGGGTCTCGAACCCGCGACCTCGACCTTGGCAAGGTCGCGCTCTACCAACTGAGCTACTTTCGCGTACCCTCATTTTGTAAGGGAGTGCAAAAGTAGGACTCTACTTCTTTCTGGCAAAAAAAATTTAAAAAAACAGGCCTGTTTTATTTTGTCATCTAGTTAATTCCTGAAAATCAGAATTTTTCCCTACCCGTTTATTCCAATTTTTTTCTCCAAACTGTCAGCCAGAAGTCTCAAATTCGCCCCACAATTCATCGTATGGGCTTCCGATCTTTTCTTGCCAAACCCTTCGCTTCCTGGGTGGTTTCCAAACAAAAACCCTGGATGCGCTTTGCCGCACAAACACAGCAAACCGTATTCAGCGGCATCACTTCCAAAGCAGCGGGTACCCAGTTCGGAAAAGACCATGGATTTTCCTCTATCCGGTCTCATGCTGACTTTGTAAAACAAGTGCCCATCCGTGATTACGAAGGTCTGAAGGCTTATGTCGGCATGATCAAGGACGGCAAGTCGGACGTCCTCTGGCCAGGAAAGCCGCTGTATTTTGCCAAAACCAGTGGAACGACGAGCGGTACCAAATACATTCCCATCAGTAAAGACTCGATTTCAAATCACATCAACGGTGCCCGCGATGCCTTGCTCAACTATGTGCACCAGTCCGGCAATTCATCCTTTCTGGATAAGAAACTGATCTTTCTTTCCGGCAGTCCCGTCCTTGAACAAATTGCCGGAATTCATACAGGTCGACTTTCGGGTATTGCCAATCACCATGTTCCGGGTTATCTGCGAAGCAACCAGATGCCGTCTTTCACCACCAACTGCATCGAAGACTGGGAAGAAAAGCTGGAGCACATCATCGATGAAACCATCGATCAGAAAATGAGCCTCATTTCCGGTATCCCGCCCTGGGTGCAAATGTACTTCGACCGCATTCAGGCAAGGACAGGAAAGGAAATCAAGGATGTGTTTCCCGACTTCTCGCTGTTTGTGTACGGAGGAGTGAACTTCGAGCCCTACAGGAAAAAGCTGTTTGATTCCATCGGAAAGAAGATTGACAGTGTAGAATTGTTCCCGGCCTCCGAAGGGTTTTTTGCGTTTCAGGATCTGCGGGAATCGGAAGGGCTTCTTCTGTTGCTCAATTCCGGCATTTTCTATGAGTTTATTCCGGTGGAAGAGTATTTCTCCGAAAATCCGACAAGGTTGACCATTAAAGAAGTGGAACTGGGTAAGAACTATGCCCTCATCATCAACAGCAATGCCGGTTTGTGGGGATACAGCATTGGTGATACGGTGAAGTTTGTGAGTAAAAATCCGTACCGTCTGGTTGTCAGCGGCCGGATCAAGCATTTCATTTCCGCATTTGGCGAACATGTGATTGGTGAGGAAGTGGAAAAAGCCATGCAGCGCACCTTACAGTACCATCCCGAGGTTTCGATTTCAGAATTCACCGTAGCTCCACAAGTGACACCCGAAGAAGGATTGCCCCACCACGAGTGGCTGATCGAATTTGCCACACCGCCTGCCAACATGCCGGCATTCGAACGAAGACTGGATGAAAGTCTGTGCAAGCTCAACAGCTATTACGACGACCTCATAACCGGAAAAATTCTGACGACTCTGGTCGTGACTTCCCTCAAACAGGGGGCTTTTCAGGACTACATGAAAAGTCAGGGCAAACTGGGCGGACAGAACAAAGTTCCCCGCCTGAGTAACGACCGGAATCTGGCGGATGGACTGGGGAAAATCAATTAGGAATTAGGAATTGAGAATTAGGAATTGAGAATTAGGAATTGAGAATTAGGAATTGAGAATTAGGAATTAGGAATATTGATGTGTACACCTGCCTAAGCCAGGCGGACTGATTTTCAGTTAGTCTCAACAATTTCAATCACCAGCAGCTTTCCTGAAAAACCTTCCGGTATTCGGGTAAGTTCACTGCTTCGGATTCCGGCGACCCAGAGGATGGTTCCGGCCGAATCTTCCAGGATTAACTGACGGTACTTTTCTTCCTTTGTCAGACCAGCTTCAGTGAGCAGGTCGCTTATCTGTTTCCGTTTTCCTTTCATGCCAAAAGGTTGGAATACTTCACCTTCTTTCCAGAGCCGAAAGGAGAGGGGGAACACCAGTTTACTTGAATCGGCCATCCATTGGTTCGCGGGCATAGATGCCGGAATAAATCCTTCTACAGCCTTGATTTCCAACACCAGTTTTTGGCCGGAGAGAAGTAAAACAGCGGGTTCTGGTTTCTGAATGAACGGAAGTGTGTCTGAGACACCTGGCCCTGATTTCCAAACAATCCATTTCGGAAACCGGATTTCGGTGAGGATTCCGTCTGCCGATCGTCGTTCGATGCTTTCTTCGCTGCTGGCTGATTGCCAGAGTTGGGTGGTTTCATCCCAACCGAAACCCAATTTTTTGAGACTTTCGAAAAAGAAGAACGGTCCCTGCGGATGTGCAAAAACAGCGGGCAAATCATAGGTTCGTTTTTCAGGGGATTCCGTCCGTAAAAAAGCAGTTTCCAATATTTGATACTGACTTTCCAGCGTAGATTCATACAACCGGAATCGGTCTGCGTTCCGAAGGACGGCACGTTCGAATCCCGGCGATAGTTCCTGCAGTTGGGGCAGAATGGAATGGCGGAGCTGGTTGCGGCGGTAATCGGTTTTGGCGTTGCTGGCATCTTCCCTCCATGGGATTGAATTTGTCTGGGCAAAGGCCAGAATTTCGGCCCGGGTTTTTTCGAGAAGAGGTCGTTTTCGTTTGCCTTGCGCCGGAAGCATTCCACGCATTCCCGCGAGTCCGGTGCCGCGAAGCAGATTCAGGAACACCGTTTCGACCTGATCATCAGCGTGGTGTGCCAGCACAATGTGGCAGTTGTTGCGCTCTTCGGAAAGCGATTCCATCCATTGGTAGCGCAGATTCCGGGCTTCTTCCTGCAACGAGATTCCGGGTTTGGTACGAAAATCCGAAGGAGGAGAATGGCGATGAAACGGAATCTGGTGTTGTCGGGCCCAGGTGAGGACGAGTTCTTCATCGGCATCCGAATCCATTCCTCTCAAACCATAATTGTAGTGGGCGATTTCCAGATCATAACCCAGTTCCAAAAGGGTAAAAACGAGCACCATCGAATCCACTCCACCACTGACGGCGCACAGCAGTTTCTCCTCCTTCGGGAACAGATTTTCCTGTGAGATAAAATCCCGCACTGAGGAAAGAAACAAAGCGGTTAGGTCCGGTTTCATGTGGCCTCAAACTACGGGAAAACTGAGGGAGAAAGGAAGAGGAAAATGAAGATCGATTATCATTCGTGATTGCCGTGTTTTCAATGGAATATTGAATTCGAAAAGCAGTGTTTTACAAAGAACAAATACAGACTATATTTGGAGTATGAAAGGCATCAGCTATCTCACAGACGAATCGTCAAACAAAAAGGCCGTTGTGATCGAATTATCGGTCTTACAAAATAAACCGCAGCAAGTGGAGGACCTTTTGGATGTTCTGGTGGCGGAATCACGTAAAAATGAACCCAAACTGGATTGGGCGGATGTGAAACGGAATCTGCTGGCTAAGTCAAAATAGGGTGTACGCAATTGTTATTAGTAAGTCTGCTGCAAAAGATCTTGAAAAGATTTCCAGGATTCACCTAGCCGGACTTATCGAAGCAATAGATGGATTAGCTGAAAATCCAAGACCTGCTGGTTGTAAAAAGTTAAAGGGTAGTACCGAACCATTGTGGAGAATCCGAAAGGGTGAATATCGGGTCATTTATCAGATATCCGATCAGGTCAAAATTGTGGATATCCGACGAGTAAGGCACCGGCGGGAAGTTTATGAATAGTCAGATGATTTCAGTTTGGCTTATCTGTATTTCTCATTAAAATTTCACGAGACCTCAATTGAAAACCATGTAAATACTGATAGCGGTAACATAGACAGGTAGGGTATCAGAAATTGTAGCATCCATTTATCAGGAAGCCGTTCGTTTTCTGCGGAATCTGGAAAAGTGATTTCTGAATCTCCATCTGGAGTATTGATTGAAAGGGATGCGCTTGCTACGGTTTATTACAATTCTAATTCCAGGCATAAAGAAGCTGTTCTTCTTCGTTCATCTGCCAAATAAAAAATCAAATTTTGCACTGCCGTATGGAGAACCAGTCATCCAAACCCCATTCCTTTTTCAGGGAATTATCTTCTCTCTTAACCAAACCGGAATCCCGCTGGCTGGCATTGTTTGCTATCCTTCCTCTTTTGGTCGGTTCTGCATTGGCTTTCTGGGCATTGGATGAAAAAGAGTGGCTGCTCTCCTTATCGGTTCCGTCCTGGATTTTGCTCTTCTCCCTGCTTTCGGTTCCGATTGCGTTTTCTCTCATCCCCAATACATTGGCCGGTATTCTGGCAGGTTACCTTCTCGGAATGTGGGGCCTGGCTGGGATGTGCCTCAGCTTTTTTCTGGCGTCTGTGATGGGCTACTTTTTTGGCCGTCGTCTCGATGCCGGACTTCGTGAAGAAATTTTCCGGATCTGGCCGGCCGCAAAAAAATCGGTGGAGAATCTGCAGGGAAATTCAGTTTCGGTGGTGATGGCTTTCCGCTTGCTGCCGGTTCCGCCATTTGCCATTGGCAACTTGCTGCTTGCATGGCTTCGGGTTCCGCTGCCTTCCTTTCTTATCGGAAGTATGGCGGGCATGATTCCCCGGATGGCATTGGTTGTATGGCTGGGTTCACGTGTCGACGATGTGGTATTCCTCATGCAACACCCCATGCAGGTGAAAGAGATTCAGGGATTTACGCTGGTTGCGGTTTTGCTGGCTCTGGTTTTGCTGGTGTACCGTCTGCGAAAAAAGACTGTGTCATAACAGACGGTATCCAATTCTCTCAATTCTGTTTTTGCGATCGGAGAGATTCCGTCCCTTTCAATGATCTTTTCAGGAACCGATGGCGAGTCTTGGCTCTGTTGTTTCATCCAGACCACAGAAATCCTTTTGTTCCCACTTAAAACAAGCCGCCCGGCCGATCATGGCCGCATTATCGGTGCAGTACTCGAAATCCGGAAAATACACCCGTCCTCCTTTCTGATCGCACAATGCTTGGAGTCGTTTCCGCAAAGATGAATTGGCTGCTACTCCACCGGCCAGTCCCAGTTCTTTGATTCCATATTCTTCCATGGCTATTTCGCATGCATCCACCAGTGGTTTAAGCAATGCGAATTGTAAGGAAGCACAAATGTCGGATTGATTTTCCTGGATGAATTCCGGTGTTTTTGATTGCAGAAAATACAAAAACGAGGTCTTCACCCCCGAATAGCTGAACCTGTATTTTTCCACTTTGGCCACCGGAAACGGGAAGGCTTTTTCGTTGCCTGTTTTGGCCAGGTCATCGATGATTTTTCCACCCGGATAGCCCAATCCCATGATTTTGGCGCATTTGTCGAAGGCTTCACCGACGGCATCGTCTTTGGTACTTCCGATCACCGTCATCTCATTCCATTGTTTCACCAGCACCAGCATGGTGTGTCCGCCCGAAACCACAAGGCACAAAAAAGGAAACGCGGGCATGGGTTCTTTTATGAGGAGGGACAGAATGTGCGCCTCCATGTGGTTCACGGCAATCAGAGGTTTGTCAAGCGCCATGGCCAGACCTTTGGCAAACGAAGCGCCCACCATCAATGATCCGGGTAAGCCGGGGCCTTTGGTAAAGGCGATCGCATCCAGGTCTTTTTTGTTGATTCCGGAATTCTGGATGGCCTGTTCGGTCACGATCCAGATATTTTTCTGGTGTTCACGGGACGCCATTTCCGGCACCACACCGCCGTATCCGGAATGAATCATCTGGCTTGAGACAATGTTCGAAAGTGGGATTCCGTCCTTTAAAACGGAAACAGCAGTGTCGTCACAGGAAGATTCTATGGCAAGAAGAAGCACGGCAGAAATCAGGATTTAACGAAAGGCGATCCGCTGATTTCGGAAACACGATGAGCCACTTTTTCCATTAGCCACATTGGGGTTGACGTTGCACCTGAAATACCCACCGATTGAGCAGACAGAATCCAGTCTGGCTCTATTTCTGTTTCGTTTTCGATGAAGTAGCTTTTGTTGTTCAGATTCTTGCAGACAGAATAAAGTGCCTTTCCGTTCGAGCTTTTTTTGCCACTTACAAACAGGACAACATCGTATTCGGTGGCAAACTGGGAGAGTTGCGGTTCCCGATTGGATACCTGGCGGCAAATGCTGTCGTTGGCATCAAACACTTCGGCCAGATCGGCGTCGGTTTGCGCATCGAGGATTTTCTGCTCAATGGTCGACCTGATTTTCTGAAAACCCTGTGTGCTTTTGGTGGTTTGGCTGAACAGACTGATGGGTCTGCTGTAATCGAGTGCCTCGAGTTCTTCCACCGAAGTTATAACCGTTGCCTGGTTGTTGATTTGTCCGTTCAGGCCAATCACTTCGGCATGGCCTTTCTGTCCGTAAATCACCATATGTCCACCTTTCGCCTGAACGCGGTCGAACTCGTGTTTCACGCGGTTTTGCAATTTGAGGACAACCGGACAGGAAGCATCGATCAGTTCGATGTTGTTTTGAAGAGCGGTTTTGTAGGTTTCGGGCGGCTCACCATGGGCACGGATCAGCACTTTGCAATCGTGCAGGTTAGCCAGATCATCCTTCTCAATTACAATAAGTCCTTTGGCTGCCAGCCGGCTCACCTCCATTGAGTTGTGGACAATATCACCCAGGCAATACAGGGTTTCTCCCTTTTCGAGTTCGTTTTCCGCCATATCGATGGCGTATTCCACACCAAAACAATACCCGGAATTTTTATCGATGGTTATTTTTACCACTCAGATTTTTGGAACAGGTAAACGAATTCTTCCCGGTTTAGAGAAGACAAAGCAAAGCCCTGAAAAATCATATTTCAGGGCTTTGAAATTATTTGATTGCGTCAGTAAACGCAGGCTTTGAATAAAAGTTCAGGAACTCCAGATCGTTCACCGCTTTTGATTTCAGAGAAGGATCAAGCGTAACGGCTTTTTTCAATTTGGCTGTTAGCTCAGTCTCTTTGTTCTGGCGTGCAGCTGCGATGGCTTGAACATAATACACCAATGCGATGTTGCTTCCTGTGGCAGCAAGTTCTTCCAAAGTAGCATATCCACCTGAGTTGTCTTTTTTCAGAATCTGAGTAAGACCTTTGTTGTAATTGGCCAGAGGCTCTTCCACACCATTGGCAAACATATTCATAGCAGAAGTATAGTTTCCGCGTCTGATGTCGGTGATTCCTTTTACCGTATTGGTAATGCGCTTGGCTTCGCTGTTACCACTTACGCTTTGCGCTTTGGTGAAGGTCTCATCAATTTTCGCCACATCACCTTTCATCAGATAAGCAGTTGCCAGGTTGGCGTATACCTCCGCAGTTTCCATGCGGGCTTTGGAGATTTCAAGGTTGGTAATGGCCTTATCAACCAACAGATTTCTTTGCTCGCCGGTTGCTTTTTTCGCCATTTCCAAACGAACAACTCCTAAGTTGTTGTGGGCTTCCCAGCTGTCGTTCTTTTTGGTCGCCGCCAGGTAAATGGCTTCTTTTTCAGACAGAATCGGAGTGAGGGTTGCCGCGTAGCTGAGTTCTTTGTCGCTCAAAGTATCGGTTGGTTTGCCTCCTTCCGCAATGGTTTTGGCCAGTGTCGCAATCTGTGAATCGGTTTTCTTTTGTTTCAGCGTCAGGATTTCAGTTTGTCCCAAACGCAGTTTCGGATAAATATTGAAAAGCAGTTTTGGAAAACAAGCCAGTTTTTCGAGTGCAGCCTCTTGTTCCACATATGTTCCGGCACCGTCGATCACTTCCATTACGGATTTCTTTTCATCAGTTGTGAGCGAAGTGTCCACCCGCAATGTGTCTTTGAAAGGAACCCAGTTTTGAACCAACGCCTTGGTCACAAATTCGATCGAATCGGCCTTGGTTCCGTAGTTCAGACGCTTCATCATCGAGCGATAGTATTTCTCAATCGATTTGGCACGAAGATCAGAGAGTTCCGTATTCTTCACTTCCCGTCCTTCCGGTGAGTGCATACCAGTAATGGTGACGGTTTTGGTGGCATTTCGCGATGCGATATAAGCATCCAGCGCCAGTTGGTTCGCAGGTTTTTGAACCGGTTTTTTGTCTTTGGAAGCTTTCTTCTTTTTGCCTTTTTTCTCTTCTTCCACACCTTTTACTTTCAGGTCAGAACTTCCCTGATCGAAGTAAAAGTTAACCGTTACCGGGTAATATTCCGGAAGTGGGTTGTAACCGTGGTTGGCAAGGACGGTTAGGTAATCGTCCTGAACCAATTGAGACGTCAGAATCAAACCTTTCGCATAATTCACAACCGGCGACATTTTGGCTTTGTCGTTTTGGTTCGAAGCAGATCCCAGAAGAGTCAGATCTCCTTTGTCCATGCTCGATGACTTGTAGGCAAACCCGAATTTCTTTGTCATTTTAGGGGTTTGAGTTTTTTGCTCCGGGAAATCGAGATAGTTGAATTTCATTGATCCAACGGGGAGAGTCTGATCTGAATATTTGTAGTTGAAATTCAGGTTGTAGGCTTTTCCTTTTTTGAGCATTTTGGTGGGAAGCTCAGCTGAGAAGGTAAAGACAACCGAATCGCCATGAAGTTCAAGAGGAGTAGGGTTGATGGTTAATTTCTGTTGCTGGGCCTTTTTTAGCATGGTGTTGAGGGCACATCCATTCAGCAAGAACAAGGTGAGGATTGCAGATACCCAAAGGTTTTTATTGAACATAAAATCGGAATACTGTTATTTTACTTTTGAATTCAGATACGTTTGAATGTGCAAAAGTAGGATTTCAAAACTTTTTGACCTAATTTGCGGATATATTAAATTGATAATTAAACTTTTATCCTTTCATGATCGGACAGCTCAAAGCATATGTAGAACGGCAGGCATTTGGAGTTTGTACATGGTTGGGCGAGGCTATGGGTTTGAGTACCAGTAGTATAAGACTTTATTTTATCTATACTTCTTTCCTTACCATCGGTTCTCCCATAATTATTTATCTGGTATTGGCTTTCTGGCTCAACATCCGCCAACATCACCGAAAAAACGTGAGTCCTTTCTGGGATCGCTGACCATAATTCTTAATTTCACCTTTAGTGAAATTAACCATTGAAGATTTATGGCGGTTATTCTTGAAACGTTAGATTTTTCATTGATTACCCCCTATTCTTGCTACTTCAATTTCTGCTTACTCTACTACAAATATGTTAGTCACTTTACGCCAGCTTCAGTACATTGTGGCTGTGGCAGACCTCCAGAGTTATTCAAAAGGAGCTGAGTTTTGTCATGCCGAACAAAGTACGGTAAGCCATCAGATCAAACAAGCTGAAGATAGGCTGGGAATCAATATTTTTCGTAAGAAATCGCAACCCATCGAAGTAACACCTGAAGGTGTGGAGTTGGTGAAACAGGCCCGGGAAATTCTGGACAAAGTAGAAGAGTTGATACGACCCTTCAAGTCCATCCAGCCGCCAACAAAAAAGTAGATTTAATTACCATCAATTTCATCTGGCTGTAAACCAATCGGCTGCCTTCTGCAGTTCAGTTTCTGGATTTGTCCATTCATTCACCCATTCCACATGCCGGAGCCAATCCGCTGCATCCGATTCCTGCAAATGGTATACAAATGAAATCACAGCTGGGCTTTCACTGGAAGTTTTGAATTCTCCCGCCATTTTCGTGACGGTTTCAAAGGCAGATTTTATCACTTCCCCTCTGCTTTCTACCTGATTTTCGTCTTTCCTGCATGCCAGAATAAAACTGGCCCAGGGACTCGGACACACATCCACCATTTTGAAAATGCCTTTGTCGACCAGCGGTTTGGTCGTCCATTTTTCCCAGAAAAATAAATCGGCTTCTCCCGATGAAAGGGCTTTTTCTGCCCCCGCCAGATTGTTTGCCAGCACCCACTGATGCTGCCCAATGGTCGCCCCCCGCTTTCTGGCATCGACCAAGGCCATCAGTTCTGACCCTGATCCAAAACGGGAAATGGCATATTTCCTTTCATTGATTGGTTCCACGGTTTCAAGAGAATTTTCCGCACCGGTGAAAATCCCCCACAAAAGCGGACTTTGCACATACACAGACAAGGCTTCGAGTTCCGAACCCGCTGAGATGGCTTTGTATGTTGATTCAGTCAACAGGAAGGCATAATCAATTTCGTTGTTTTCGAGCGCCTGAATCATGGCTCCGGATCCTCCGGGATAATCGGTCCAGGTCCATTCCATTCCATGAGCAGTACCGGCAGTTTCGGCCAGCCATTTTTTCCATGGATAAAAGAAATGTTCAGGGACACCTCCGAGCCGGATCAGGTTTGGGGATTTCATGGCAATCGTTTTTGCAAAAGAGTTCATCTTTGGTCATTCAAAAAAGCAGAAGCAGAAAAATGTCGGAGCGTTATTTATTGATAGATGCAGGAAATTCACGGATCAAAGCGGCTTTGTATCAAAACAATGTCCCAATCGAATCCTGGGTATTTCCGAATTCTGAGATGGAAGAGGCACTGTCGGTTATTGTGCAAACTGGATTTACGGCCATTCTTGTTTCCAGTACAGCCGCTGATGAAAGCTGGTTTCAATCCAGACTGGGTTCGCATCGACTTTATTTCCTGCATCACCAACTGATGTCTGATTTGAAGATCGCGTATTCTCAACCCGACAGTATCGGAAAAGACAGACTCGCCGCTATGGCAGGAGCCCGAATTTTGTGTCCCGGAAAAAATATTTGTGTGGTAGATGCCGGTACTTGTTTGACTCTTGACGGCCTTCTGTCAGACGGTACTCATCTGGGCGGAATCATCTCTCCCGGCTTGAAAATGCGTTTCGCTTCGATGGAGTATTACACAGAAAGATTGCCATTGGCTTCTGAAAATGAGGTGGTTGGAGAATTTGGAGACTCTACTTTACGCTGTCTGGCATCCGGAGGTGTGTTCGGTATGATTGCAGAAATTGAATACCATCTCAATCGCCTTCAGGAAGCACATAATCAAAGTTTTGAACTTATTTTAACTGGAGGTGACGCCATTTTTTTGGCTCAACGGATCAAACCTGCCAATTTTGTGATTCCGGATCTCGTTTTTCAAGGCATGAATGCTGTGTTGGCCAGACTTGTTTAAACTTCGGAAAATCCATTGCAAAGACCTTTCGCTCTTATATTTACTTTGTTTGTGCTGTTGGGAAAATCCCATAACTCTCAAGCACAATCCAATACCAGCCACTCACCGGTTTCCCGTTTTGGAATTGGTCAGATTACTGGAATTGGCCTTGCCCGGAACGAATCCATGGCTGGATGCGGAATCGCTACTCCGAGTGGCGATCATCCGAATTTTCTGAATCCTGCACTATTGACATTCAATGAGAAAGTAAATCTCAATTTTGATCTGCGGTATGCGTTCCAATCGATCAAAGTAAGTGATTCCTATTCGTACAATTCCGGATCAGGAGGGCCTTCTTTTATCAGTATGATTGTGCCTCTGAGCAAGCGGGTTTCGGTCTCCGGGGGTATTCGGCCTTTTTCTATGCGGAATTTTTCATATACAGAAATTGTGCAATCTGGTTCTGATTCCATCGGTTTGAAAACCCGTGGAACCGGTGGTACGACTCAGTTTTTTCTGGCAGGCGGATATCGGATTCACAAGAACATTGATATCGGAATGGAAGCCAGTTACATTTTCGGAACCATTCAGGATTCCGTCATTTTTGGTGTGCTGCCTGAAACATCCAATTATACTTTTATAAACATCCAAAAGCGGAAATTCAGTCAGTTTGTCCTGAAGCCCGGGATTCACCTTAACCTTCCATTTCCAGGAAAGGAAGGTGTATTTATGGGATTGGGTGCTACCGCTGATATTGGAAATGCGCTTTCTTTCCGAAAGTACAACACATTTACAGTTCTGGGAGCCGCAACCCAGATTGATACATTGGAGTACGACCAGAAGTCTTCCATCCGACGACCTGTCGGATATCGTTTTGGGTTGAGTCTTTATAACCCAATGAACTGGTCTGTAAGTGCAGAAGTGGATTACACAAAAGCTGCCGGCATTTCAAACGAAGGACTTAATTTTACCTATGCGGATGCGTTGACATATCGGGCCGGTTTTGAATTTTCACCTGGTACAAAAAAATCCACACGTTATGTCAATATCATGACGTTTCGCGGAGGATTGATGTATCAGCAGCTTCCGTATAAAATGGGAGGCGATTTTGTTACTGATAGAAGGATTTCCATTGGTGCCTCATTTCCAATCATCCGGAAGGAGGCGAAATTTTCCAGACCTCTCATCAACCTTGGA
>CAMCXM010000044.1 GCA_945883425.1 Spirosoma fluviale | reverse complement strand
GGAGCAGTCTGCACTCCGTCTTTTCTTCGATAAACCGCTGCGGATAAACCGGTTGAAAGAGGAAGCCCGGGAATATGGAATGGAAAACGAACCCGATCCGGACCAGTATTTCGAGCTTCAGTTTCAACAGAAACAGATCACTGTCATTCCCCGGATCAAAGGGTTGATCAAGGCAGGTGCAGCCAGTTCTCTGGTTCTTCAGAAACAAATTCTTCCGGTTACTATCTCACCTCCTTCAGGCTCTGTGGCAAACGGACGGAAACGCATTCTCGTCATCCAGAAACATAAATATTACGGTCATCTTCAGATCGATTTGCTGGAGGCAGACGTGTCGAAGGACGGCAAGCTGAAGAATCCACTGGTGACACTCGATCCTTTGCAGCTGACCCTTTCGGAGCGCAATCTGGATGCCGTCCGTTTTTACACGGCCATTTCCCGTTTTCAGAAAGTGGCAGGAGGAACCGATCCGGCCGGCGATATGGAAGCATTGAACTGGATTGTGCAGAATCAGCCGCAACTGGATGTGTACATTCATAATAAATCGGCCTCCGAAAACCTGACGGCTTCCTCATTGGTCAAGGTCACGTTGCAAAAACAGCGCACCGAAATCCGGTTGTCGGTGTTTAAGAAATCACCGTTTTTTGAGATGACGGGTGAGATCATTCTTCACGATAAATCCTACCCAATCAAGGCGCTGCCTCTTGTGTTTTCGTACTTTCTTCAGGTTGGCCAAACCCTGCAATTGCTCACCGATCCGGGATTGCTGCGGGTGCTGGAATATTTCCGTTCCCAGAATGAAATTGTCCTCATCCACCACACGCAATACGAAGAATTCCGGCAGACTGTGCTGGCGCCTTTGGAGGAAATCATTGAAATCCGGTACGCCTACATCATCCCGGCAACCAAGCGACAACTGGTGGAGGAACAATACGACGGCCCTCCCGAAAAGATGATCTATCTCTCCGAAAATCAGGATTTTGTGTACATCACACCGGTTCTCCGGTATGGCAGGGTAGAGGTGCCCATCTTTTCAAAAAAACAGGTCTACGACAAAGATGCCAATGGAAACGTGTTTTCGGTGGAACGAAATCCGGACCTTGAAATACAGTTTACCGGCTTATTGCTTCTTCAACATCCGGACTTTGAATCGCAGCTGAATCAGCCCCATCCGTTTTATCTGCACAAGACTCAGTTTCTGGATGAAAACTGGTTCCCGGAAGCGTTTGAACGATGGCGCCAGGAAGGAATCGAAGTGCTGGGATTCCGTCAGTTATTGGGCAATCGATTCAATCCGTTTAAAGGAAAAGTGCTGGTGAATGTGGCCAGTGGTACCGATTGGTTCCGGACCGACCTCACCATTGTGTATGGCGACCAGAAAGCATCCCTCAAACAAATCCGCAAGGCCATTCGAAACCGCCAGCGGTATGTGACACTGGATGACGGAACCGAAGGAATTTTGCCACTTGATTGGATTGAAAAACTGAAAGCCTGGTTCGAAGCCGGAGAAACGGAAGGCGACCAATTGCTGATTGCCCGGTCCCGGTTCAATGAAATCCGTCATTTGTTTGGTGATGAGATTCTGTCCGTTGAAACAAAAGCTGAAATCCGGAACATGGCCCGCCGTTTTGCTTCATTGGAAACAACCGAAGTCGAAGTGCCGGAAAGTCTGCAGGCTACGTTGCGTGATTACCAGATTCAGGGTCTGAAGTGGTTGAATTTTCTGGATGATCTCAACTTTGGTGGTTGTCTGGCTGATGACATGGGACTGGGGAAAACGGTTCAGATTCTGGCCTTTATCCTGAGCCAACGGAAGAAACATGCGTTCAATACCAATCTGGTTGTCGTACCGACTTCCCTTCTGTTCAACTGGCAGGCGGAGGTGGAGAAGTTTGCTCCTTCGATCAAAGTGTTTTTGCATTACGGACCGAGTCGTCCCAAATCGCACCAGCATTTTGAGGAATATGAAATCGTGCTCACGACCTACGGCATGCTGCTTTCCGATATTGGCATGCTGAAGCAATTTCGTTTCAATTACATTTTTCTGGATGAATCGCAGGCGATCAAAAATCCCGAATCACAGCGTTACAAAGCGGCACGGTTGCTTCAGTCGCGAAACAAAATTGTGCTGACGGGTACGCCCATTGAGAACAATACCTTCGATGTGTACGGACAGTTTTCTTTTGCCTGTCCCGGCTTTCTGGGCAGCAAACAGCATTTCCGGGAGTTGTATTCCACGCCGATTGATAAGTTCAAAGATCTGCGGCGGGCTACCGAATTGCAGGAAAAGATCCGTCCGTTTCTCCTTCGGCGGACCAAAAAAGAAGTGGCCAAAGAGCTGCCCGACAAAACCGAGATGGTGATGTACTGCGAAATGGGAGAGGAGCAAAGGGCCATTTACAATGCGCAGGAACAGGAACTTCGGGACTACATCGACGGCAAAACAGACGATGAACTGAAGAAAAGCAGCATGCATGTGCTCACAGGTCTCATCAAACTCCGGCAGATCTGCAACGTGCCGTCCTTAGTAAAAGGCGATGAACATCAGGGCGATGTGTCCTCGAAAATGGAAGTGCTACTGGAACAGATTGAGGACAAAGTGCCCTTTCACAAGATTCTGGTTTTCTCCCAGTTTGTGGCCATGCTTGATCTGGTGAAAAAGGAACTGGAAAAGCGCACCATTCCGTTTGAGTATCTCACCGGCCAGACAAAGGACCGTGCCTCTAAAGTCAATTCTTTTCAGGAAAGGGACGATGTCCGTGTATTTCTGATCAGCCTCAAAGCGGGCGGTACCGGATTGAATCTAACCGAGGCCGACTATGTGTTCATTGTCGATCCATGGTGGAATCCGGCGGTGGAAAACCAGGCCATCGATCGTTGTTACCGGATTGGACAAAAGAAAAACGTGGTGGCCGTCCGGTTGATTTGTCCCCATACCATTGAGGAAAAAATCATGAAAATGCAGGCCGCCAAAAGCAAACTGGTCACCGACCTGATCCGAACGGAGGACGATGTGTTCCGATCTTTGTCAAAGCAGGATTTGCTGGCGATGTTGGGGTAGAAAGGGGTTAGGGCTTTGGATGAGTGAGGGGTTTCGTCCGGGAATTGGCAGATTTCATTTGGAATCGTATAATTCTAAGATTTGTCTTTTTTAGCATCCAACCAGTGGCTAATGTAACTAAGCAAAATGATGCTTGATGGAATGGAGCTATTCAGCCTCATCTTGATTACTTTTAAACTTGTGAATATCAGCCGCCCGAAACAAATATTGGTGCAGTGCTGTGTTGATATAGAATTTCTCTTTTCCAAATTTATGGGGATTTAAAAGCCCGATTCCAACCAGTTTTTCTAGGTATTTGGATGCTGTTTGTCGTGATACCTGAAGATCCTGAACAACGAAATCTATTTTGGTATAAGGGTGCTTAAATAGATTATTGATGAGGTCCTGAGAATAGATTTTAGGCAAATTGCTTCTTATTTTTTTTTTGTATTCCATCATCTCGATTCTTATACCCCTAACAATGGCAGTTGTTTGCATTGCAGTTTGCTCGATTGCGTCCAACATGTACAATAACCAGGGTTCCCAATTGCCGGTAGATCGGGTATTTTGCAGAAGTTGATAATATTCCGATTTATTTTGGTTTATGTAGCGGCTCATATACAAAATGGGTAGATTTAGTAACTCCTCTTTTACCAAATATAAAATATTGATAATTCTTCCCGTTCTTCCATTTCCATCATAAAATGGATGTATGGATTCAAATTGATGATGAATAACCGCCATTTTTAGGAGTGGATCCCAAGCACAAAAATCTGAGTCGTTCATAAACGTTTCAAGGTTTGTCATCAGGCGTACTATTTCATCCGGGTTTTGAGGCGGGGTATAAATCGTCTCTCCGGTTTGGTCGTTTTTAAGTGCGGTGCCTGGAATCTTTCGAAAACCTGCCTTGTTTTCTTCTAGCGTCGCCTGTATCTCAATAATGTGATTACAGGTAAGAAGGCCGGTTTTTTTAATGTTTTCAAAACCTTGTTTCAAGGCCGTTGCATAGTTGTGAACTTCCTTTGCTGCAGCGCTACTAAAGTGTTGTGCACCATAGTCGCTGCTGTAAAGTTCATCGTGCGTAGTGATGATATTTTCTATAGCCGAACTGTCTTTGGCCTCTTGAAGGGAAAGGGTGTTTAATAGGATGACCTGATTTGGGATGGTTTCAGACACGCCATTCAGTTCTGCCAACGCCTTGTGAGCCAGTGCCAGCTTTTTTAAAACAGCTTTGGATTCGGGATCTTGGGCAAATGGAAGGGCAGAAACAGTCATGAGTTTTTGCTTTATTTTTAACATGTTTATTTTTCGTGTTAAAGAACTGGCTTTTTTTTAACATGTTCAGTTTGTCATGTTAAAAAAAAGCGATTTTGTTAACATGTCCGGTGAGGGGAAATAGAAGTGTAAAATTGAAATGGAGGCTCTTCGCTTAATTCAGATCAGCCTCAAAGCTGCCTGCCAAAAGCAAACTGGTCACCGACCTGATCCGGACGGAGGACGATGTGTTCCGGTCGTTGTCGAAGCAGGATTTGCTGGCGATGCTGGGGTAGATTGGTGAGATAGTTGAATTTCGATTTATATACACATAAAGTATATACTTTTTGTATATATCTTTGTGAAAATCGATGGCTATGAAAACCTTATCTCTTAAACTGGACGACAAAATTTTTAGCGACGCCGAAGAATTGACTTCAATGATGAAGCTTGCCCGGAACCGGTACATCAACGATGCCGTCAATGCCTACAATCTTTACAACAAGCGAAAGCTTTTAAAAGAGCAAATGATGAGAGAATCGAAAGCCACGAGCATTGATTCGATGGACGTATTAAGAGAATTTGAAAGTCTGATTGGTGGAGATGAAGCAATTTGAAATCTGGCTTGCTGATTTAAATCCCGCAAGGGGAACTGAACCTGGGAAAACCCGCCCGGTTGTAATTGTTCAGACAGATTTGCTGAATGACACCCACCTATCAACGGTTATTTGTCCGGTTACCTCCAATGTGAAAATGGAAATCAAATTGTTGCGGGTGCATCTGGAAGAAGGTCAGATTGATAAACCCAGCGACATTCTGGTGGACCAGGTGAGGGCCATCGATAACAACCGCCTTCTCATAAAGATTGGCCAGCTGACCCGGGATCAGCAAATTCGACTGAAGGAAAATCTCAAGCTTGTTCTTGACTTGTGATTTTGCACATAAACGAACCTTGTAATCAATAATTGGTTAAGCGATGAGTGTTGAATAACGGTTGTTTTTCAAAACCTAGTGCGAAGCCAACCGGGCGAAACTTTCCACAAGCATCACCGCCAGATTGTCTTTGAAATGGTCTTGCCAATTCGAAATCCCAAGGCTTTCGAGCTTTTCCACGCCAATTTTTTGCAGGGCTTCGTCGCCATTTAGTTTATAGAAGTACATCGACCAATCGGGAAAGGTCCTGGATTCTGTGGTTCGTTTTAATACCACTTTCACATCTTTGTGCCGGCTGTCTTTTTCTATCCGGGCCATGCAGGCAAGGACGGCACTTTCTTCTCCTTCCAGCATTTGCACAAACCGGTTTTCAATCAGCAGGAACAAACCTGTGATTCCGTCCTTTTGGTTGTTGCTTAATGAAGTCTCCAGAATACCCCTGATCTGGTTTTCCGATTCACTTTCCGGAATCAGGCTCTCACTTTTGTAGATGATTTGATACATGTTCAGTTGTGGATGTTTCTTGTCAGGAAGTTCCAGTTTGCAATATTAAGCCAGCTTTTCAATCTGCTTTCAATTTCGTACCTACGGCACTTGATGATGTGTGTATTTCGGTTGGCTACCAATATTTTGCACCTAAAGGCGCAATGAAAGGCATCTGTTCTCTTATTCTTCTATATAACTAATTTTAAATTATTGATAAAGAATGATTTACGTTTGGCGGACAGGACCTCACCCCAGCCCTCTCCAAGGGAGAGGGAGGAATTCAACCTTCCTAAGTTATCTGCCTTCAAATTGGTGTGAAGCACTCCCCTGACTTAACTTGGCGCTATTGGTACCACTGTAAGCATCATTCATAACTCATCATTCATAACTCATCATTCATAACTTATCATTCATAACTTATCATTCATAACTCATCATTCATAACTCATAACTCATCATTCATAACTCATCATTCAAATGTTGCCAAGCCTTGCAAAGCTCTCCAGCAGCATAATCGCCAGGTTGTCTTTGAAGTTGTCCTGCCATTGGGTAATGCCCAGATCCTGCATTTTTGAGGCGCCCAGTTTCTCCAACGCCTGAGATCCGTTGAGTCGGGAGAAATGCATCGACCATTTCGGGAACAATCGTTGCGGAACCGGCCTCTGCATCAGAATCGTGAGTTCAGAATGACGGGTATCGTTTTTGATTCGCTCCATACATTTCTTCACATCGGCTTCTTCGCCCTCCATCAACTGAAGGAAGCGGTTTTCAATCAGTAGGAAAAGGCCCGTAATGCCATCCCGTGTATTGTTAACAGCCGCTGCCGCAAGGATGCTTTTAATTTCTTTTTCAAGATTTTCTTCCGGAATCCGGCATTCACTTTTGTAGAGAATCTGATACATCGAATTGGTTGTTGGTTGTGGTGAACTATGATAAAATATATGCCAGGATCTGGTTATTCCTCTCTGGAATTACGGCTTCGTTTGAGGATTCCACCTGCCGCTTCTTTGATGGAATTGGTGAACACAAAGGCCTTGGGATCGATGCGGTACACCAGGTTTTTCAGTCGTCGTACTTCAAGACGGGTGATTACGGTAAACACAATGTCGCATTCCTGACTGGTTTCAAAACTCTCTTTCATAAAGCCCCGCTCGCCTTTGTACACTGTAATTCCTCTTCCCAGATCCATCACCAATGTACGCTTCACAGCATCGCTCTGGCCGGAAATAATGGTAACGCCTGTGTATTCTTCCATACCCTCCACCACAAAGTTAATGGCTTGTGAAGCAGTGTAGTAGGTTAAGATTGAGTTCAACGCAATGTCCATCCCGAAGTTCAAAGCCGCCACAAGGAAGATCACCACGTTGATGGCGAAAATGATTTCTGAAATGGTAAACCCGCTTTTCCGGATGGTGTACAAGGCTATGATTTCGATGCCGTCCAAAGCACAACCGCCTTTCATGGCCATCCCTATTCCCAAACCAAGGAACACGCCCCCAAAAGCCGAAATCAAGGAAGGATCGGATGTGGCCTTCGGGAAGTTGATGAACTCCATACACAAAGCCAGTCCGACGATGCAAGCCAGCGTTTTGTAGGCGAATCGTTTGTTCACCAGGTATCCTCCGAGAATGATCAGTGGAAGATTGGCGATGATGAGAATAATAGAAAAGTTGAAATGGAAAAACTGATTAAGCAGAATCGAGATTCCGGTTATACCTCCTCCTAAAAACAGATTGGGGACAAGAAATCCCTTCAGTGCATAGGCACTCAAAAGAACGCCGGCAGTAGAGAAGCCGAGGTCTTCGATGATGACTTTGGATCGGTTGGAAAGGGTGGTCATAAATCAGGTTCCCGGAAGAAGTTTGGATCGAACCATTTCAAGATGCTGATCTTTCGTGGCTTTGCGAAGTCTGATCGCCGATTGTGTGAAATAATGATGCTTTTCCAGAAACGCGACCTGTTGTTTATTCCAGTCGTTTTCGTTCAGGATGGTTCCATTTGAATTGAGTTCCGTAAACAGTTTGTGTCCCGTGGTCCAGAAGTCGTCCCTTCCCAGATAATCAAGGTCGGCATCGCAAATGATTTCTTCGAGAAGGTTGTGAGGCGTTTGTGGCATTCGGGTCGCCATAATCATTCCTTCGATCCGTTCGATTTGTTGTGCAGAATAACCAAACGATGGTAAATGTTCCCTCGCAATCTGACACGAAACCTTCTCATGTTCATTGGAACCAACCAGAAATCCGGAATCGTGAAACCAAACTGCAGTGAGCAGCAGTGTTAATTCTTCGCCTTTCACTCCTTCCATTTCGGCCAGCTTTTTAGCAATTGTGTACACGTCAAGTATGTGCACCATGCTGTGATAAGACAGTTTCGGTGAAAGTTCGGCACTCAGCTTCTGCCTGATAAACTCAACGGCCCCCTCAAAATTGATGACGGTATCGCTCATAGCTCAAATAAAATTGAAGTCCTCCTGAAAAAACATTGAAAATTCGAAAAAATCATGGTTTTCTGAAATGCATTTTTTGTGAACCCATTAGAATCTAGTTGATAATCATGCAAGTCCATCAACATAATACATATCCACAAGTCCCTTGTTTTTGGCTTCAATTTCGCCTCTGTGCCGACATTGGAACCGATCTTTGATCAGTTTGTACGTGCTTCCGCTGATATTGATGTGACCGATTTCGCAGGCACTTTCCATTCGGGATGCCAGGTTGACGGCATCACCCCAGATGTCGTAGGCAAACTTTTTGCTGCCCACAATTCCAGCCACCACAGGTCCGGTATGGATTCCAACCCGTATTTCAAATACCGGCTTTCCGTTTCCTTCCCTTTCCTTTTTGTGGCGCTTCATGTATTCGGTAATGTCCAGAGCTGCCATCACCATTTCATACGCATGGTTGGGATTTGCTGCTGGCAGGCCTGCTGCGGCCATGTAGGAATCGCCAATCGTTTTGATTTTCTCAATTCCATACTGGCTGATGATCCGGTCAAACTCCTTGAAACAAACATCAATTTCTTCCACCAGCTCAGCCGGACTCAGTTTCTCCGCAATCTGAGTAAACCCCCGGAAATCGGTAAACATCACCGTCACTTCTTCAAAGAACCGGGCTTCAGCCTTTCCAAATTTTTTCAATTCCTGGGCCGTCTGAAATGGCAGAATGTTGAGCAGTAAGTGTTCACTGCGTTCAATTTCGCCCTGGAGCAGATTATTTTTTTCGGATAGTTCTTTGGTTCGTTCCTGCACCTGGGCTTCCAGCGTTACATTCACTTCACTCAGCATCAGAGCGCTTTTCTCCAGAATCCGAAGTCCTTCTTCCTGTGCCTGCATCCGTTTTGTCCGCTCCTCTTCCAGTTCTTTTTGTGTGTGAAGGGAGTTCTTCAGATTTCGAATGTCTTCGAGTGTCTTTTCCAGTGTTGTCTGAAAATCATCAAAGTCAATGGGCTTGGTCACAAAATCAAAGGCGCCTTTGTTCATGGCCGACCGTATATTCTTCATATCGCCGTACGCCGAAACCACCATCGTTCGTAAAGGCCGGTCGAGTTTACGCAGCTCCGTCAGTAAGGTAAGTCCGTCCATTTCCGGCATGTTAATGTCGGTAACGACCATGCACATTTCTTCGTTTTCCTTCAGGCTTTCGAGTGCGTGCCGTCCGTTACGGGCGAAGGCAAACTGAAACCGCTGGTCCCGGATTTGTTTTCGGAACTGCTGGCGGATCATCTCCTCCATGTCGGGTTCATCGTCTACAAACAAAATCCACTCGGGTGTCATAACTGGCTGATGTTAATTAGACTTTCTTTGAGAAGTTCGAAATCGACAGGCTTGGGAACGAATCCATCTGCCCCTATGCTTTTGGCTTTTTCGATATTAGCGGCATCTCCGTAAGCGGAAACCATCAGGACTTTCAGACTCGGAAAGCGTTCTTTTACTTCTTTCAAAAGATCGAATCCCGTCATGCCCGGCATGTTGATGTCACTTAAAATGAGGATGAAATCCAGTGGTTCCTGTTGGGCCAGAATTTCCAACGCTTCGGCTCCGGAGTGGGCAAATACTGTGGAGATCACACCGGTTTTGATTTCTTTGCGAAATTGCTGAAGGAATAAATCCTTTACATCTACTTCGTCGTCAACGATTAATACTTTCATTTTTAGATGGGTAATTCCAGACAAAACTCAGTAAACGTTCCTTCTTCTGATGTCACCGACATTTTGCCCTGATGTTCCTTGGTCATAATGTCGTAGCTCAGAGAAAGACCCAGTCCTGTGCCTTTTCCGGTTGGTTTTGTAGTAAAAAATGGTTCGAAAATTTTGTTTTTGATGGTTTCCGGAATGCCGCTTCCATTGTCACGAATGCGGATGGTGGCATAGTTGCCCACGATTTCCGTTTTGATGCGCACTTCCGGTCCCTCGGGTTGTTTTCCTTCGGCCAATTGTTTGACGTAACGCTCGTTGACGGCATAAAACGCATTGTTGAGCAGATTCAGAATCACCCGGCTAAACTCCTGCGGAATGAGGTTGACCGGCGGCATTTCTTTGGCAAAGTCTTTTACGATGGAGGAATTGAATTCCTGAGAAGTCGCCCTCATGCCATGGTAGGCCAGGTCGGTATATTCGTCGCAAAGTTGGTTCAGGTCACAAGGAATCAAGGTGCCGGCTGCTCCGCGTGAGTGCTGCAGCATGGTGGCCACTATGGAATCGGCCCGCTTGCCATGGTGGTTGATTTTGGCCATGTTGCTTTTGATGGAATCCAGGAGGAACTTCTTTTCTTCTTCATCCTCTTCGGTTTCCATCTCACTCATCAGTTCCAGCGAAAGCTTGCTGAAATTGTTGACGAAGTTCAGTGGGTTCTTGATTTCATGGGCGATTCCTGCCGTCATCTGACCCAGAGAAGCCATCTTTTCTGATTGTATCAATTGTTCCTGAGCGGCCTTCCGTTCAGATTCTGCCAGTTCCAGATCCCGCACCATTTTGTTGAAGGCTTGTCCCAACTGACCAATTTCATCTTTGGAGGTCGACTGAACCTGTTGCGTGCGGTCACCCTGTCCCACTTTCAGGGCTGCATCCCGCAATGCCAGAACCGGTACCGAAATATGACGGGCCAGAATGAACCCAATCACGATTCCAATTGCCAGTACAATAAAACAGACAATGAGAGACGTGCTTCGGATCTGCTGTTTACTGGCTGTAATTTCTTCGGTGCTCATCCCCAGCATGATTTCTCCTTTCATAATCGGAGTGGAAAAAGCGGAATGCTTGATGATGATGGAATCGTTGGATTCGGCCTTCACATCCACAGTGAAAGCATCGGGATAGGTTTTGAAAACCGTCTTTTTTACGGACCAGGTGCCGTCCGTATTTTTCGTACTGTCGACCTGGACCAGACTCACAAACCGCAAATGATGGTTTTGTTTCACGAAATCCAGTGCCGTTTCGACGCCTTCAAAATTCTGTTCGGTCAGGGCAATTTTCACACCGAGGGCAACCGTACCGGAGAGATTCTGGACTTCTGTGTTGAAGTTTCGAAGCAGACTTTTTTCCTGTTGATTGGGAAAATAAACAAGAATAAAAAAGGCAAACATCAGGACGATGGACAACATCGTGAACCAGATTTTTGACTTAAGCGTTAGTTTCATGCGACCGATTTGGAATAAAGGTAAGAGGATAAATTCCTGTTCTGCACATCTTCGTTTGAGGAATAGTTTATTTTTAGGTGGCCGGTTACGATATTTCCAGGAAAGGATTGAATGTTTCCTGTCCGCAAGAAAACAGGATTTCCTGTAACAATAATCAAATCAGGGTGACGAATACTAATATTCCATTATTGCACCGCCACAGTCCAGCGATTGCCCATTGCTTTCACAACGTACAATCCTGTTGGAAGTCCTGATATTTTGAGAGAGCGTTCCGAAATGGATTGCACCTGAATGTTGGTAATCTGCTGTCCCAGGGCATTGAATATCCGTATTTATTTGGCATTCAGAAATCCATCTGACTCCAGAACAAAACTCCCGGCATTGGGATACAACCGGAAGCCGTCGTTTTCAAGGACGGTACCATCTGAATTCAATAAATAGAATAAGTCCGGTTGAATCGAATCATTGAAGGCCTACAACTTTCGTTGTATTTTGGGTGTGAGATGAAATCGTATTTTGTCACAGGTCGTTCCGAATCCCCAACACTAATCATTACTCTTATGAAACGACCAAGCATACAACGACAACTTCTGGGAAAGATCTTCATCATCTCCTCCCGCATTTATTTCGGATTCAGCAGTAAGGCAGCGAGACAACGATTCATTATGAGCCTGAACGCATCCCAAAAAATTACCTGATCAGTTAAAAACAACAAAAAGCCCGTGAAGTGTGTACCTCACGGGCTTTTTGTTTCTTCAAAATTAAATGAATTGCAGAGATTAATATTTAATGTCTGCAGTTCAAAGATTTGATTTTAAGCCTGTTCTTTGGTTTTTTCGTACATATCCAACGTCTTTAATAGGTCTTCAGAATGGGTGAATATGTCGTCAAGATTTGAGATTTCTCTTTTGATTTCTTTTTTCTGGTCATCAAAAGTGCTGATGAATTTTTTGTTACCCAGATAAAGTCGACAAATAGTTTTTCTGTTATTGTCGTCAAGCAAAATCGCAAAATAGGATTGAGCGTCCCGGTAGGTAATTCTAGTAGCAGAAACCTTTTGTCTAAGAATTGTTTTTACAATCATGAAGCCTTCAAGCTCTTCTTCAGTGGTTACAACTTTGGCCGTATCCGGTGTTTGAATTTCTGCTCTCAGGTTTGTCTCGTTTTCTTTCGAAACTTCGTCCTCCTTTGTCAATGCTGTTTTAAGCCTTTCAGTTATGAGGTCGCTGAGATGCTGCTGGAAGGATTTTTTAGTTAACGCTGTAAACTGTTCAAGAATCTTTGCTGTAATAACACTTGGATAAACCTGCTTAGCGAAATGCTTTACAAATTCAGGAGTTGGGTTGTTGATTTCCGATTGAATAACGTGCTTCAGTTCATTGGTGAATTTCAGTTCACTTGCTGTATTCACAATGCTGTCTATATCAAAATACGACTTATGGAATTTTTTTAACTCTTCGATTTGGTTGTCCTTAATTTCGGTAATGTTAAATTCTAAAAATGGTTTTTCGTCCATCTTGTTGGCAGCCACCAAGTCAGAGTAAAATCGGTAATTAATTCCGTTAGTCAGAAGACCAAATTTGGCCTTAGAAACGTGAAAATACCTTAAAAGCTGTCCGTCATGGACACTAAGGTTTTGATTCCAATGTTTACATTCAATCAGTATTGTAGGGGTTCCGTCTTTGAAAATCGCATAATCAATTTTCTCGCCTTTTTTGAGACCAATGTCCGAGATAAACTCAGGTACTACTTCAATTGGGTTGAAAACATCGTAACCCAAAGTTTGTAGAAAGGGCATAATGAAGGCATTTTTTGTAGCTTCCTCCGTTGCGATTTGGTCTTTAAGTTTTGTAACTCTTTCACCAAGAAGTTTGATTTGGTCTTTAAAATCCATTTTATCTAAATTTTCTTTTGTTGTTATATCGTTCGTTTTCTATAGTTCCTAGGAATAGAAGTCGGTAATGGTCATTGACTAAACTGTAGAGAGTCACAAAGTACTATGTTGTTTTTTTTGCTCTCAGTGACTCTCTTTAACTTTTCAAATTTACTCAGCGGTAAATATCTGGCATTTTTTGGACTATCCCGAAATCCTATTAAACCAGTCCGTCAATTTCTACATTTTCTTTTGCATCGGCTGCATAATCAACCTGAGGGAAACCAAAACCAAACAGATTGGTGAACTCCGATTTGTAACCCGCCAGGTCGCCCAAAGATGGAAGTGTTTCGGTGGTTGCATCCACCCAGAGAGCCGCTACAATTTCCTGCACATCGTCCCGCATTTCCCAATCGTCAATGCGAATCCGGCCTTTGTCATCGGTCGGTACATCACCGCCTTTGTACAGTCGTTCGCTGAACAAACGCTCGATCTGTTCGATGCAGCCCTCATGTATTCCTTTCTCCTTCATTGTTTTATAGAGGAGGGAAATATAAAGTGGAATCACCGGAATGGCCGAACTGGCTTGTGTCACCAGGGCTTTGTTGACCGATACATAGGCTTTTCCGCCCAGGTCTTTCAGGTAATCGGTGATGGTAAATGCCGTTGCTTCGAGATGATCTTTTGCCCGGCCGATGGTTCCTTTCCGGTACACGGCTTCTGTGAGGGCTGGTCCGATATAAGAATAGGCAACGGTGGTGGCATTCTGTGCAAGAACCCCCGCTTCTTTCATGGCTTCCATCCACATCATCCAGTCTTCTCCGCCCATTACAGCAACGGTGTTGGAGATATCGTCATCGTTTGCCGGCTCTATGGAAACAGTCGAAACAACTCCGGTATGGAAATCCACTGTTTTGTTGCTGAAGGTTCCTCCGATTGGTTTGAGAGATGATCGGTGAAGAACGCCGGTTACCGGATGTGTGCGAACCGGTGAAGCCAGACTGTAGATCACCAGATCAATCTGGCCCAGATCGGCTTTGATCAGGTCGATGGTTTTTTGTTTTATCTCGGTTGAAAACGCATCTCCGTTGATGCTCTTCGCATACAATCCTTGCTCATTGGCAAATTTGTGAAAGGCAACGGTGTTGTACCAACCCGGCGTAGCGGTTTTTCCTTCTGCCGGTGGTTTCTCAAAGAAAACGCCGATGGTGGAAGCATCCGAACCGAAGGCGGCTGTAATGCGTGAGGCAAGTCCGAAGCCGGTTGATGCGCCGATAACCAGCACTCTTTTCGGACCTGCATTTTTGTTTTTGGAACGAACATATTCGATCTGGTTCAGCACATTCTGCTCGCAACCGGTTGGGTGTGCGGTCAGACAGATAAACCCTCTCATTCTTGGTTCGATGATCATAGATTCTTGTTTTTAGAAATAGATTTCGCGTTGCAATATTTTCTTTAATTCCAATTAATCAAAAGGATCGCCTGGATTCTTGTACGGTTCTTCATCCGGTGACCTGAATTCAGACTTTAGCAACCAGCCGGCAGCAAAGCCACTTACGAGCCCTCCGATGTGTGCGGCATTGTCAATTCCTCCCTGAAATCCCATCAGTAAATTGAAGCCCACAAATATGAGGGTACTGGAGAGAAAAGCCTGCGCAAATTCCGGATGGAAAATTTTTGCCAGCAGTAAGGCCAGAAACAAGCCATACATTCCGAAAATGGCTCCCGATGCTCCCACACTCACGGTTGCCTCATACCAGCCGATACTGGCCAGACTCCCGAAAATTCCACAGATGAGATAGGCACCCAGAAAACGGGTTCTTCCCAATAATGGCTCTAAAATCGAGCCGATGTAAAACAAGCCGTACATGTTCGCCAGCAGGTGCATCAATCCTCCGTGCAAAAAGACCGAAGTGAGTAGCCGCCACCATTGGCCGTTCACAGTTTCCGGCCGAAAATTGGCACCCAGTTTCATCAGGTCATCCGCCTGAAAATCAAGGAATCCCAGGCCGGAAAGCGCCATCAGCAGGTACACAGCCAGATTCACATAAATCAGGATGGGTGTAATGAAAAATCCGGGTTGTGGAATGTGGAGCGGAATAGAGGACGGAGCATTCGGGTCGTCCTGCCACTCATAATCTGATGGTTCCGTTTCGAAAGGATGGGTATTGGTTTTGGGAATCAGCACCATGAGCAACCAGATCAGCATGCTGCCAGACAGTACACCCGAAATCCAAAGAAGCATGTTGCCGTTCCGTTCCTCAAAAGGCTCATGCACCGGAATCAGGACGGTGCCGTTATCCTGATAATATGCCTGCTGATCTCTTGCTTTGTTGAAATTGTCCCGTTCGTCGGAGGCAGGAAGTTTTTTCAGATAAGCAAAATCGCCCGGGTTTTTGCGGTCGTATTCGGCATTGCATTCGACAAGAAACTTGTCAAGAGCCGCTTGTTTTTCGGTTTCACTCAATTCGCTTGAAATGGACTTATGAAATTCAATTCCCAGCCATGCGGGAGGTGAAGTGGCCATACTGTCTTCCGGAGAATTGAATGCCGGAATGGCGACAAAAACGGTCAGTTTCAGTTCCTCATCGTTTTTTCCTGTGGTGCGGGTATCGATGTGAATACCGGGAGCCGATTTCCGGAAAAATACCTTTTGTGGTACAAAATACCGTTCATTTGGAAAGTCCGGCAGATCCTTCAAACTGTTTATCGTCACCAGTTTTCCGGTGGCGGCAGGCAATGCCATCTGTGTCATGATTACAGGAACCAGGCACATGATCCAGAAAACCAGACAGTACAGGTCGTTTTTATGACTCCCCGCTTTGGTGTCCAGCCGGAGAATGTCCAATCGCGGACGAAGCCAGAACCAGGTCACGATTCCGGAAAGCACAACCGGAATCCCAAACTGAGTGACGTCTTCATTAAGCTCAAAAAGCTGTAGTTTGAGGATAAGAAGCCAGTTCAGAAATGAATAGGCAATTGTGAGTCCGGGAAGGACAAGAACCGATGGAAGGAGTAGAGTGCGGATTTTGGAGTTCAAAGGGTTTAGTTCAAAGGGTTTAGTTCAAAGTTCAGAGTTCAAAGTTCAAAGATCAAACTCCGGACCAGATTAGAATCCTACTCCAACGCTTAAATTCACCCTCGGCATGATGCCCTGAAAATAGCGATCGATAAAATTCGGATCAGTGTAAAACTCATTCAATTCGAGCGATTTGTCGGGAGACGATTTGGTGACCCGGTTGATTTTTAAACCACCACCAACAAACAGATCAGCATACAGCGCTTCCCAGATAATGAACTGATAGCCAAGACCAATATAAGGATTCAACCAGATGTTTGTGGTCGTAACATTTACGGGAACCTGTGTTTGATATTGTCCACCATATGGAGACGTCGTGTAAATTGAGCGTTGCAGGTTTTTGTCCCGGAACTCGCAATATCCAACTTGCAGACCCAATCCCATATAAAAGCCACTGGCACTGTTGTTATACATTGCCATAGAGTCGGGCTTAAATTTTCTTGGATAAATCCGGCCCTGGTAATCCAGCGAAAATCCACCGTCCGATTTACTGTCGTTATCGGCATACATGATACTGGCTGTCAGCAAATGGCTCCGTGTGTAAGTAGAATTGAAAAACTCACTGGAGATATTAAACTGGTTATTAAACAAATGAAATGGTGAAATCCGGATGGTTTGCTTCTTTCGAAGGTCTTCAAACGGAATTCGCTTGTTGGTTATTTCACCTCGATTGTACTGGGCGTTGGAAACGGTAACGAGCGATGTCAATACAACGGAAAGCAGGAGTAGTTTTTTGGTTGTCATGGATTTTGATTTAGGTCGTGAAAGTCTGGAAACATTTGTTCAATTCCAAAAACGAAAATCAGCCAGAAGGCTGTTTGTCCTCAATTTCAGACAGATATTTATTACTTATTCATCACTGCTTCCTTGTTGAAGCATTCCTGTCTGCCCTGTAGTACCGACAAGAATGGTCCATCTCGGATCGGGTTCACTCATTTTTCAAATCCCAAAAAACCTTTTTCTGCCGACAAGGATTGTTCCATCGTCTTTTTAAATATTCTTGCGAACCAATCGGGAAGATTTTCCGGATTCGTGCCATTACCAATTTCAATATGATCCGGATCATTGCAACCGTTCTTTTCAGTCTTGCTCTTTCACAAGCTTCTTTTAGCCAGACTGATTCTGCTGCTGCAAATAAGATCCGGCATGGGATTTCGGTGGGGGCCTTTGTCTCAGGTGTTCCGGGATATCCATACTATTTGGTGTCCTATTCAATTTCAAAAGGACGGAACCGTGTTTCAATCGGGCCGGTTTTGGGGGAGAAAGGAGGTGGTTACAAGGGATACAGTGGGGGGACAAACATATCTTTACAGAATACCAGTTTTTTCAAAGGACTGAGTGGTGTTTATCAGTTCTTTCCTAACCCATCGGGAAAGCGATATGATCTCTTTTTTCAATATGAAGCCACCTGGCAATATTTTAATTATGACGGAATCAATACAGGTTCGGCGAATTGGATAACGATACCAAACTATTCATCCTGCTGGTACGTTGGGCAATACGTTGGGTATGGTTTACGGGTCCGTTTTTTGAAAAACTTCGAAATCACGCATATTATCGGGTTAGGGAATTTGACAGGGAGATACACCATTATGGGGATGAAATCCAAATCCATTGGTGATGTGCTCAGCGGAAACACCCGCCTCAGTCTGAGTTACACGTTCCGGTAATTCGGCACGAATTCCGGGTTTTATTTTCAGGTATAATTTCCTTGTTTTGTTTGGTCCTTTCGAATGAAGGTCTACTCCATCACTACTCATTTCCTGCATGCGATTTCTTTTCCTCCTACTTGCGTTTTTCCTGATTCGATTTTCTTCTTTTTCAGCAACTTACCACGGGCAGATTAAAGCAATGAAACAACCGGACGGCACTTCGGTTGATCTCCGTTTATTTGGCTCCGAATTCTACATGCGGGCCGAAGGACTGGACGGATACACCCTCGTCCGTGATCCGAAAACCAAATGGATCTGTTATGCCGAATTGTCAGCAGACGGTACCCGACTTCTTTCAAGCGGAATGGTCTACAAAGGACAATCCGGAAAGCCCGCTACACTTCAGTATTTGAAAGAAGTGCCACTTCATTTGGATATTTCGGAGTCAGCCCGAAAAAAGGTGATTCGTGAAAATTCACTGGCCCTGGCAGGCGGTAATTCCGAACATTTGCAGCAACCCGGACACCCACATACGCATGGCACACCACCTCATACGGTAGAAGGAACCATTAAAGGACTGACCGTTTTGGTGGATTTTCCTGATCAGCCGGCCACTTTGCCGAAGTCGGAATTCGAGGGTTTCTGTAATGATCTCAATTATTCAAACTTTGGAAACAAAGGTTCTTTGCGGAGTTTTTTCAAAGACGTATCCGGAGGAAAAGTGGATTACCAGAATGAAGTCGGTGGTTTTTTTCGGGCACCGCATACGTTTGCTTACTACGATTCACTTCCCTATGCCGTTGGCGCACAGGAAATTCTGGGGCTTGCTTTGCAGTGGCTCGAAGACCAGGGTTTTGATTTCTCTGCACTTACGATGAATGAAGATGGTTCGACCATCATGGCCATTAACCTGATGTACACCGGCGAGCCTCCCGTTTGGGCGCAGGGAATGTGGCACCATAAAGGAACCTATACCGGCTTTACTTCAGCCACTGGCATTACCACATTCGACTACAACTGTTCACCGGCCAACAGTCCGCTCGGCATTGGAGTGGTGGCCCATGAAAACGGTCACATGATCGGAAAGTGGCCGGATACCTATAAATACTCATCCGATACCGGACCAGACGGAATCGGGGCCTTCGATCTGATGTGCTGGTATGGCGATTCCCAGAATCCGGTGCCGCCCAATCCTTTGTTCCGAAGCAATGCCAGCTGGGGTAAAGTGGTGGATGTGACCAATAAAAACGGTGTCATTTCCGATACAGCCAATTCCGGAACCTGCTATCAGTACAAAAATCCAAACGATACCAACGAGTTCTTTCTGTTTGAAAGTCGCCGGAAAATCGGGCGGAGCGAATTCATTCCGGATGCCGGGCTCACCGTCTGGCAGATCGACCGGTTGGGAAACAACCAAAGTCTGCACCATGAAGTGAAGCTGGTGCCGGCCAGCAATATTTCTACCGCACAAAGCCAGGCTTGCTTTCGGGCCGTTTTCAAACCTGAGTTTTCGAAAACCACCAATCCCAATTCCAACTGGTACAACGGCGATCAGAGCGGACTCAGGCTCTGGAGCATCAGCACTCCGCAAAACGTGATGACGTATAAAATCGGAAGTGGAGTACCCGCCCCCAATCTGAAAGGACGGTATGTGAAGGTACGAAGCGACAACAACCAGAACGGCTTTCCGGAACCCGGCGAGACCGTGATGCTGGATTGGGAAGTGGCCAACCGGGGACAACTGACCAGTAAGAATCTGACCTTGACGCTGGCTTCTACCGGGCCCAATGCAAGCATGGCTTCTGCTCAGAATGTTACTGTAAGCATCGATAGTTTACAGGTTGATTCACAAAAGGTTGTTACGTTTCCCGTTTCCATTTTATCATCTGCCACTCTGGGCAGTGAGCTCACATTTCAGCTGACCATTGCGGATGCCAATCAATCATTTTACATCACCAAAAAGATCATGGTCGGGGTCCTGTATCTCATGGCAAGCCAGAAGGACAGCGTGTGCAGCGGGTTGTTTTTTGATGAAAATGGAACTGCATCCTACAACAACAGTTCCAACATCATCCAAACCTTTTACCCCCAATTTCCGGGTAATAAAGTAAGAGTGGTCTTTGAAGAATTTGAACTGGAAGATCATTCCAATTGCTCATACGACTATTTACGAATCCGAAATGGTCCTTCCCAGACATCATCTTTGCTCGGAACCTGGTGTGGTACCAATTCGCCGGGTGTCGTTCAATCCACACATTCGTCCGGAGCGTTGACCTTCATCTTTCATTCCGATGAAGGCGTAAGTCCGGCGGGTTGGAAAGCCATCATTTCCTGTTTCGCTCCGGTTGAAGTGCAGTCAACGTTGGAAGCCAATCTACCGGAACCATTTCCAAATCCGGCTCTTTCGGTTGTGACGATACCGTCAGCAAATGAGAACCTCACATTGGAAATCACCGATATACGAGGTGTGCAGAAAAAGGTCCTGAAAATCGATGCCGGATCCGAAACCAAAATCAATGTGGAGGCATTTCCGGAAGGAATCTATGTGTTCCGTTTTCAGATGGCCGGCCGTTTGTGGATCCGGAAGGTGCTGGTGAACGGCAGGTAGTCTTCAGATGGAATTTTGGCGATCTCTGAAAAGAAACCAGGTTTCTTTCTTTTCGGCATCGTCGTAGGTCACCACTTCTTTGTCTTTGTGGTTTTCAAAATAACTCAGGAGTCCGAAATCGCCCGAACAACAGGCGGCGTGAACCCCAATTCCGCAATAGAAAAAGCTTTTCGTTCATAAATGATTGATTTTCACCTTAAGTCCTCTTCATTGGAGAGGATTTAGGTGAGGTTATAAAGCATAGAAAATCAATCATTTAAATCCTATTGCATAATCTGGCATGAAACAATAGGGCTGTGGCAAACAACGAAATCATCATTTTAGAACGCGGTCTGAAATCCGTATCAATTGGTTCTGGCGGATATCAAGCGGCATTCCTTTATCATTGGTTGCCACCAAAAGGCTGTCGCTGGAAACGAAAAACCCCATTTTCTTTCCCTCCACTTTTTCGTCCAGCCAGATCACGTTTGTTTTCGGATCGAAATTCCATCTTCCGTTGGTGCCGAACGTATTGTCAAGGATGGGTTCTTTCCCCAGATACACAATCGATTTTTTATATGACTTGTCCACATGAATGTCCAGCCAGGTGAGAATGCCTTTGCAGTCGGTACAGGCAAGTGTGTCTTTAAAGGTTCCAATCCAGTCGGGAATTTCAATAAATCCGGTTTTTCCATTGGTCACCAAGGGTTTATCGGAAGGTTCTTCACCGCATGAAGATAAAATGAAAAGGAAGGCAAGTGTGGAAAAAAGGTGTACGATAGATTTCATCAGGGGCTAAATTATTAAAAATCTGTTCACCTCAACATTTATCCTTTGAATTAACCGAAGCACATTCAAATCCTCAGGTTTCCACATCCGCACTTGGCAAAGCACTGTTTTTCACTAGTTTTGCGACCCTGATTCGTCAGACTATAAAACCAGATTCTATTAATCCTTTTATTGTCAACTTCTTACGTCTTTCATGACTTCCTTTCAAAGACTAAATAACATTCTGGGCTGGTTGGTTTTCGCCATCGCCACCGCCACGTATACTGCCACAGTTGAACCAACCGGTAGCTTTTGGGACTGCGGTGAGTTTATTGCCGTATCCTACAAATTAATGGTACCTCACCCTCCGGGCGCTCCTTTCTTCCTTTTGGTTGGCAGGATGTTCTCGTTGCTCGCTGGTTCCGATGTAACCCAGGTGGCATTCTGGGTGAATATGGTTTCCGTTCTTTGTTCGGCGTTTTCTTCCCTGTTTTTGTTCTGGTCTGTCACCCTTCTGGGTCGCAAACTGGTTGCAGAAAAAGGGCAGGAATTGTCGATGGGTCAGGCCATTGGAGTATTGGGAGCCGGTTTGGTCGGTGGTCTTGCCTACACATTCAGCGATTCTGCGTGGTTTTCTGCCGTGGAAGCCGAGGTGTATGCCATGTCCAGTTTCTTTACCGCCGTGGTTTTCTGGGCCATTCTCAAATGGGACCATGTAGCCGACGAACCACTGGCTGATCGCTGGTTGATTTTCATCGCCTACATGATGGGTCTTTCGATCGGAGTTCACTTGTTGAACCTCGTAACCATTCCGGCGATGGCCTATGTCTATTATTTCCGTCGTTACGATTATTCCATCAAAGGAATGATCTACACATTCCTCATCAGCCTTGTTATTCTGGGGGTGATTCAGGTTGGTGTGATTACCGGTCTTCCATCCATCGCGAATTCATTTGAGATTTTCTTTGTCAATTCAATGGGCCTTCCGTTCAACAGCGGTATTTTGTTCTTTGTTTTCGTATTTCTTGGAGCCCTGGTGTATGGTATTATATACACACAAAAACAGGCAAAGGCCATTGCCAATCTAGCTCTTATATGTTTCTCTTTCATTCTGATCGGTTATGCTTCTTACGGCATTATCCTGATCCGTTCCAATTTCAATCCGCCGATCGATGAAAACGATCCGGAAAACGCCATCACATTCGTAAGCTACTTAAAGCGTGAACAATACGGTGACCGTCCTTTGTTGTACGGTCCACAATTCAATGCGTCTCCGGTGAAGACGGTGGATGGCGCTCCGGTTTACATTAAAGGAAAGGATAAATACGAAGTCATTGAGAAAAAGGCGATTCAGGAATACGCCAGCAAGGACAAAACCTTGTTGCCACGTATCTACAGCCCACAGGGAAACCACATCAATGCCTACAAAAACTGGGGTCTGAAACTTCGTGTTGACGATGTGGCCACCCAGGAAGAAGGACGGACCGTGTACAAAAAACCAACCTTTGCTGAGAACATCGGATTCCTCTTCAGATATCAGATTGGCCATATGTATTTCCGTTATTTCGGATGGAATTTTATTGGTCGCGAATCCGATTCACAGGATGCCAGTGTGCTCTTTTCACCATTGTCAAATGATAAAAAATTGCCGGCCTCTGTTTCAGAGAACCGGGCACGGAACCGCTATTACGCTCTTCCTCTTATTCTGGGAATTGTTGGTCTGATCTTCCAGGTCAATAAAAACGGACGGAACGCCTTCATTGTCGGGTTGCTGTTTTTCTTCACAGGCATTGCCATTGTTATTTACCTGAACCAGCCTCCGGTGGAACCTCGTGAGCGGGATTACACCTTCGCCGGATCGTATTATGCCTTCTGTATATGGATCGGACTTGGGGTTTTGGGTGTGATCGATGTCCTTTCGAAAGCCGTTAAAAACCAATCCGTGCTGGCTACCATTTCCACGCTGGTCTGTCTTGTCGTACCAGTGGTGATGGTGAAAGGAGCCTGGGACGATCACAATCGTGCTGACCGCTACCATTCCGTAGATTCTGCCAAAAACCTGTTGAATAGTTGTGCGAAAAATGCCATCGTATTCACCGGTGGGGATAACGATACCTTCCCTCTCTGGTATGCCCAGGAAGTAGAAGGATTCCGTACCGACGTTCGGGTTTGTAACCTGAGTCTGTTGGGAACCGACTGGTACATCAGCCAGATGAAACGCCAGGCCTACGAATCAACACCGTTGCCGATTTCTCTTGAGCTGAATGATTATATCCAGGGCAAGAACGATTATGTTCCATATGTGGAGAAACCGGGAATCAAAGGAGCGGTGAATCTGAAATTCCTGATGGACCTGATTCAGCAGGAAAATCAGAACATCATGGTGCCAACGCAGGGAGGAAAGGAGATTGCGACCTTCCCGACCAAAACATTCTACATCGATGTGGATTCCGCTAAAGTTGCGGCTATGGACTGGATTCCGGCCAAAGACAAAAACAAGGTTGTGAAACGCCTTACCTGGACCATTGGTAAAAATGCATTGTACAAAAACGACTTTGTGGTGTTGAACATCATTGCCAATATGGACTGGAGCCGTCCTGTTTATTTCTCAACCACATTGTCAGGATCTGCGTATTTGAATCTGAAGCCGTTTATGCAACTGGAAGGTCTGGCTTATCGCCTGATGCCAATTTACAATGCGGGTGCTTCTGAAGGTGTGGTCAATACGCCGGTGATGTACGAGAACATGATGAAGAAAATGTTCTGGAGAAACCTCGATAATCCGAACGTGTACTATGACGAGAACTACAAGCGATTCCCTCTCAACTCACGCAAATCATTCTTCATGCTGGCGTCTCAGTTGTTGAACGAATCGCAGGTGGAAAGTCAGATGGGAGCCGCCATCACCAACCAGGCCGAAGGAGGAAAGGATAAGCGTCAGATGGCCAAAGAAGTTTTGACTTATTGCTTTAAAGTGATGCCGGACAAAGCCACTCAATACGATGTGTACACGCCTCAGTTCATTCCGTTACTTCTTGAAACCGGTGATAAGAAACAGGCCGACGATATTGCCACTGTGATGCACAGAAGGGCCATCGAAGATCTGGATTACCAGATAAAAGATATGAAACGCTTCAGTTTTGATATCCAGACCAATGTGTACATTCTGCAGCAGTTGTACATGGCGTATCGTGGTGCAGGACAGAACGAACTGGCCAGCAAATACCAGAAGGATTTCGAAAAGTATATGCCGTATGCCCAGTCTGGTGACCAGAGCGGAGGCGAATACGAAGAAGAATAATCGAAAGCCCCGCCAGACAGCGGGGCTTTTTTTGTGACCTTATTGCGGATGATTTTTCAGTGAAATAATGGCTGGAATTTAAAAATACCTGGACCGGAAGTTTTAATGATCTGAAATCCGTTAAATCTTTTCACATTGCAAAACCAAACAAGCCAACGATATGGATCCGTTTTTAAAAGTTGCCATTGAAGAAGCCCGGAAGGGTAGGGCAGAAGGAGGAATTCCCATCGGTTCAGTACTGGTCAGGGATGGAAAAATCCTTGGGCAGGGCCACAACCAGCGGGTTCAGAAAGACGACCCGATGACGCATGCCGAAACCGATTGTCTGCGCAATGCCGGACGGATCGGAAGCTACCGCGATACTGTCCTTTATTCAACGCTGATGCCTTGCTACATGTGTGCCGGGACCGTGGTTCAGTTTGGGATCAAGAAAGTGATCGTCGGAGAATCGAAGACCTTTCCCGGTGCCCCCGAATTTATGCGGTCACACGGCGTCGAAGTAATCGACCTCAGC
>CAMCXM010000043.1 GCA_945883425.1 Spirosoma fluviale | reverse complement strand
ACCGTCCGTCAGAAAATGGCTCAATTCAAATTCATATTGGTTTTATTTACACAGCGAAAACCATGGAAAGCTGGGATGTGATTCAGAAACGAATGATCCGTCTGCTGCATGAAATCGCCGAAAAAGCAATCTGATCTATGCATAAACTATTTAAAATGAAATGGTTGTTTGTTGTTGCACTGGCAGCAGTTTTGGGCTTTGCGGCTCAGGCACCAACCGAAAAGTACTTCGACATCGCCCGTAATCTCGACATTTTTGCCACCCTCCTTAAGGAAGTCAACTCGTATTATGTCGACGATGTGAACCCCAACCGGATGGTAAAATCGGGCATCGATGCCATGCTCAACACATTGGATCCGTACACCAACTACATCCCGGAGGACGAAATCGAAAACTACCGTACCATGACCACCGGAATGTACGGCGGAATTGGGGCCATCATTGGGCGGCGCAAAGACCGGAACATTATTTTAATGCCATACAACGGTTTCCCGGCTGATAAAGCAGGCCTTCGAATCGGCGATGAAATCCTCGAAATCGATGGTTTTGATGTAAAAAAGAAAAACTCATCAGAAGTAAGCAAACTCCTCAAAGGACAAGCCGGAACCAAGGTGAAACTAAAAGTGGTGAAACTTGGAAAGACAGAACCCGAAATCATCGAATTTCAAAGAGAACGAATTAAGGTAGACAACGTCCCTTATTTTGGGATGGTGTCCGGCAACATCGGCTACATTCAGCTGTCGGAATTTACATCGGATGCCTCAAGAGAAGTGAAAAAGGGCATCGAAGATCTGAAAGCCAAAGGTGCCACCAAACTCATTTTCGATCTTCGTGACAATCCGGGTGGGTTGTTGAACGAAGCGGTGAACATCTCCAACCTCTTCATTCCCAAAGACAAACTGGTGGTGAACACCAAAGGAAAAGTGGCCGAATGGGTGAAAGAATACAAGGCCCTCAATCCTCCGTTTGACACCGAAATTCCCATCGCTGTTCTCATCAGCGGTAAATCGGCATCAGCATCTGAAATTGTATCCGGCGTGCTTCAGGACTACGACCGGGGTGTGCTGATCGGACAGAAATCGTATGGAAAAGGGCTGGTTCAAACGACAAGACCATTAACGTATAACAGCCAGCTGAAAGTGACCACCGCCAAATACTACATCCCAAGCGGTCGCTGCATTCAGGCGATTGACTATTCGAACCGTGGATCAGACGGAACTGTGAAAAAATTTGCCGACTCTCTACGGATGGCATTCAAAACATCCAACGGACGGGTCGTGTACGATGGCGGCGGTGTGAGTCCGGATGTAGAAGTGAAACGCGAAAGCTATGCGCAGATCACCGCAAGCCTCATCAGCAAAGACCTGATTTTTGATTACGCCTCTGTTTACTATCTGGCCCATCCGAAAATTGCCACTGCCAAAGAATTCCAGCTTTCAGATGCCGAGTACAATGATTTTGTTACCTGGCTGAAGGACAAAGAATACGACTACACAACCAAGGTTGAAACTTCCATTAAAGATCTGGCGGCGGCGGCTCAGAAGGAGAAATACTACGATGAAATCAAAGTGCAGCTGGATGCTCTGAAAACCCGAATGGCACACAACAAAGAGCACGATCTGGAAAAGAACAAAGATGAAATCAGAGAAGTTTTGGAACACGAAATCGTATCCCGCTACTACTTTGAGAAAGGCGTAAAAGAAGCCGGTTTCGATGACGATCCGGAAGTGAAAGAAGCCATTCGTGTTCTGAATGATACCGGCCTTTACCAGAAAATTCTTTCCGGAAAATAACCGGTTATCCGTTTTTCAGGGCGGAAAAATCCCAACTTTTGGAAGGATCTGAAAAGATAAAACCATCGGCCACCGTCAGTGGTGAAGGCGGGTTGTTCCGGTAAATCTTTCCGGTGCCCAATCCTTGCGGAATCAACGGATGGTACTGGGAAGCCAGTTGTGAAACCGCATTCAGACCAATATTGCTTTCGAGCATCGAGGTGATCCACCAGCCGATTCCCATTTCTTCCGCCATTTTGATCCATTGATGGGTCTGGCCCATTCCGCCAATCAAGGTTGGTTTCAGCACAATAAATGCCGGTTCTACATTTTCAAGGAGACTGAATTTTTGTCTGTCGAGAGGTTTGTTGATCAGATCTTCATCCAATGCAATCGGGATGGGTGACGAAAGACACAATTCCTTCATCGCCAATTCCTGACCCAGGGCGATGGGTTGTTCGATGGACTCAATATCAAGCACCGATAATTCTTCCAGTTTATTCAACGCCTCATCTGGTTTCCATGCACCATTCGCATCCAGCCGGATACGGATTTCGGATGACGGCATCTGCGAACGAATTTCCCTCAGCATATCCAGTTCCTGCTGCCAGTCGAGTGCACCGACTTTAAACTTGATGGTATCAAATCCTTCCGCTCTTTTTTCCTGTGCTTGCGCTTCCATCGTTTGGCGGGGATTCATCCAGACCAAACCATTGATGGGTGTTCTCCACTGACCGGCATGAAAAACCGGGTCACAGATTATTTTCCGGCCACCATTCAACCAATCGAGCCAGGCCGTTTCCCAGCCAAACCAGGCAGAAGGAAGCCATGGACCTTTCCATTCTTCCATCCATCGGGGACTCAGATTTTCCCAGATGCGGTGCTCTTTGTTCAATCTTGGCAAAAGCCAGGAACTCAATTCGGACAGGTCCTTTTCAAAAATGCTGATGTTTTCAGGACTGAGTCCCGGCAACGGTCCGCATTCTCCCCAGCCTTCGCAATCGGGAAATTCTGAATGCGTTAACCGGATAAACCAGGTTTTCTTTTCCGTCAGAATACCACGACTGGTGCCGGCTTCAAAATTGAAAATAAGGGTGTAGGGAATGATCTCGAATGAAAACATGGAGCAAAAGAAACCAAAAACCGGGGTTTTCCACTGATCGATCCTGAGCTGTTTTCCGAAAAGACGGAATCCCATTTTCAGATCCGGTTGATCAATCACGACAGTTTTTCCTTTTCTTTGGTCCATGAAAATTCTGCTTCGTTTTCCACTGATCGCCTGTCTGCTGGTGCTTGTTTCCTTTCGTGCCAGTGAAACTGAAAAACCATCCATCCGCAAAGACAACCGACTTCTGGCCACCGCATGGTACGCGATGTCGGCAGAAAAACAGGCTTGTTATCTGCAAACCTACCGCCTGGCCGGACAGCAGCTTGAAACCATGAAAAAGCAAAAACCGAAGCCCGGAAAATCCTGGGCGATTGTGACAGACCTCGACGAAACCCTCCTCGACAACTCGGCCTGGTCAGTAAAAGTATTGCTGGAAGGAAAAGATTATCCGGATTTCTGGAACGACTGGGAGAAAGCCGGCAAAGCACCTGCCTTTCCGGGCGCTTTGGATTTTTACAAAACGGTGAGTCAGCTTAAAATTCCGGTGTACTACATCTCCAACCGGAACGCCAAAAACCTGGATGCCACCATTTCCAACCTCAAAAACCTGGGACTTCCGAATGCCGATTCCAGTCATATTCTTCTCAAAAACAAAACCTCAAACAAAATTGAACGCCGGGATCAGGTGTTGAAAAATCATGAAATCCTGATGTTACTCGGAGACAATCTGGCCGATTTCGATGGTGTCTGGGAAGAAGCGAAATCCGAAAACCGTAGCAAATCAGTGGCCGACAACGCAACAAAATGGGGCAACCGGTTCATCATTTTCCCGAACCCGATGTACGGAGGTTGGAGAGATGCCTTATTCAGCTACAAACGAGGGATGACCGAAGCACAACAGGATTCCGTCTGGACACTGCATCTGGGCGAATTCCTGAAAGCGGCTGAATTTTAAGCTGTCTTTTTTAAGGAAGGGACTGATTTCCGATTCAGGAAAACCACAAGAAGGAAATAGAAAAACACCTCGTATTCCATCCGCATACGGTTGGCTTCCAGCACATCGGCCGATGAGTACAAGAGGGTAAAAAATACCGTCATCATAAAAACAGCCCGCCATTCTTTGGGCAGTTTCCGGAAACGAAAACCAAAAAAGAAAAGCAGAAACGGGTAGAAAATCGTGTACAAGCTGATCCGCTTCCAGGCCTGAAAACGGGTACTGTCCGGATCCCAGCTGTTTGAAACAAGAAAGAGATAATTGTAGTCGCGGTCCTGCAAACCAAACGGCTCCCAGAAATCGGGATTCCATCCCTGAAATTGGATTCCGGCTTCATCCTGAAGGTGCATCCGGATGTGCTGGTAGTTGGCCGGACTTTTAAACAGAATCAGTACACCATTCAGCATCGTATTCAAGGACCAGGAAAGCGAAAATTCCTTCCGGATGCTTTCCATATACAGGTCACTGACCACAGGAATGACGGCATGGTTGAGGTTGTTCTGCGACAGATACCAGTTGGATTCCTTCTTTTTTTCGGCCACCCGCGGATCATCCGACAGCAACTCAAAATAGCGGTTGGGCATCGAAAAAGTGGGAATGAAATCGACGGTCTGGTTGTGAACATTCCATGGAAGATGGCCACGGGCGAGATTCATTCCTGTCCAGGTGCTGGAGGTAAACCTTCCGACAATGAGGTAATTTTTAAACTGCCAGGCGATGACCGGGAGAAAGAAAAGCCCCAGCAAACCCACACGCTTCCAGTTCCAATGAGGCAACAGAAACAAAACCAAAAGGAAAAGCAGATACGGAGAATAGCTTGTTCGCAATAACGCTTCGATGGAAAAGATGGCCGCGATTCCAAAAATCCGCAGTGGTTTTTCTTTCAGTCCCGACAACAGAAAAAGGACAACGGTATTCAGAAAGAAAAGCAGGCAGGAATAAAACGGATAGCGGAAGTAAAGAAAAATCAGTGGATTGAGGAATAGAAGTGCCGTCAGAAAGGACGGAATCCGAAGTTTGAAGCCACGAAGAGCGGCAGAGAAAAACAACATCGAACCGGCATGCAGAACCGGAAGCAGGAATTCAAAAAACAGAGGACGGGTTGATCCGGAAACTTCATCGTTTACATGATGAAGGATCGAAAGCAAAGGCGGATTTCCGTGGAAATAATAAAGCAAGGTCCAGAATGGCGTTCCTTCGGGAAAATTGGTCTGGGCGATCTGCATGTAGCCATCCATCCGGAAGCAAGAAAATCCGAGGAACGAGAATATTCCATGAACAAGCAAAATGAAGAGAACAAGGACTTTGTCCATCCGGCTAATTGGCCACAACCGGTTGGCAGCCAAAGTTTTCATGGCAAAATGGGAATCTGGTTGAAATCAGTCACCAGCCATGGCATCCAGAATGGAATTTGTCACCGAAAGGGCGATACTAAAGAGAAGAGCCGCAAAAAATCCGTGTACTTCAAAGCCCGGACTGACAATCCATGATGCGATGTAAACGAGGACTACGTTGATCACCAGATAGAAAAGTCCGAGTGTGATGACCGTTATCGGAATGGTGACAAGCACAAGCAACGGTTTTACAAACCGGTTCAAAATGGCCATTACGACGGCAACAATGAGGGCATCAAAAAATCCATGTACTTTAATTCCTGGAATCAAAAAGGCAGAAATGGCTACGGCAATCGCCGATATGAGAATGTTCACCAGAAAATTCATGAATGGAACTGATTAGATTGGATGGCAAAGAAAGCAGGAAATCTGTCAATCTTCGAAGATCAATCATCTGCGTTTTTTTGATTTTTACTGCAGCCCACCACTCCAGTTGATTTCAATTTAAATCAAGAATTAACCAGAATGTCAATCGGCAGAAAATCAGATAACGCCCTGATATTCATAACTCATCATTCATCATTCATAACTCATCCCTTTCAACTCAAAAGTTCGAACTTTGAACTCCCTCCTCCCCTTTCCCCAAAAATAACTTGTTTTGCAACCCGAAAAACGTGGATTGCCATGCAAGCTGAAATTCCAAAGAACTACAACCCCGCTGAGATTGAGAACAAATGGTATCAATACTGGCTGGAAAACAAATATTTCGAATCCAAACCCAACCCGGATAAGGAGCCGTTTACCATAGTAATTCCCCCACCGAATGTGACGGGCGTTTTGCACATGGGCCACATGCTGAACAATACCGTTCAGGATGTGCTGGTTCGGAAAGCCCGGATGGAAGGAAAAGAAGCGCTGTGGGTTCCCGGAACAGATCATGCGAGTATTGCCACAGAGGCAAAAGTGGTGGCCCTTTTGAAAGAACAAGGCATCAACAAACAGGACATCGGCCGGGAGAAATTTCTCGAGCATGCCTTCGAGTGGAAAGAAAAATACGGCGGCATCATCCTCGAACAATTAAAAAAACTGGGCGCTTCCTGCGACTGGAGCCGGACCCGTTTTACGATGGAGCCGGATTTGTCGAAAGCCGTAATCGACGTGTTCGTGGACCTGTACAACAAAGGCCTCATTTACCGCGGTGTTCGAATGGTGAACTGGGATCCGCAAGGCCAGACCGCTTTGTCGGACGAAGAGGTAATCCACAAAGAAGTACGGTCGAAACTGTACTATGTTAAATACGAACTCGAAAACGGACAGGGCTTTTTAACAGTCGCCACCACCCGTCCGGAAACCATCATGGGTGATACCGCCTTGTGTGTGCATCCGGAAGATGAGCGGTACAAACACCTCATCGGACAGAAAGCCAAAGTTCCGTTGGTGAATCGTTGGGTAACCATCATCGCCGACGACTACATCGACATCGAATTCGGAACCGGCGTTCTGAAAGTGACGCCTGCCCACGACATCAACGATTACAACCTTGGCATCAAGCACAAACTGCAGGTAATCGACGTCCTCAATCAGGACGGAACCCTGAGCGAAGCCGCCGAAATTATGGTGGGTGAAGACCGGTTTATTGCCCGGAAAAAATCAGCTAAAATGCTGGTTGAACAAGGATTGCTGGAGAATGAAGAAGAAATTACCAACAGTGTGGGAACTTCCGAGCGGACCGGAGCTGTGATCGAACCACGGATTTCCATGCAGTGGTTCCTTAAAATGGAACATCTGGCGAAACCAGCACTTGAGGTTGTAGAGAACGACATCGTAAAACTGCATCCACCCAAATTTAAAGGCATGTACCGTGCCTGGATGGAGAATGTACACGACTGGTGCATCAGTCGCCAATTGTGGTGGGGTCAGCAGATTCCGGCATTTTATTTATCAGACGGCACCATTGTAGTGGCATCCACTAAAGCCGAGGCCCTGGCCATTGCCCTCGAAAAACATCCGGATCTGGTAAAATCTGAAGCCGACCTGAACCAGGATCCCGATGTGCTTGATACCTGGTTTTCTAGCTGGCTCTGGCCCATCTCGGTTTTCGATGGTTTCAAAAATCCGGACAACGCCGACATCAATTATTACTATCCAACCAACGACCTGATCACCGCACCCGAAATTCTGTTTTTCTGGGTGGCCCGGATGATCATGGCGGGTCTCGAATACAAAAAGGAAGTGCCATTCACAAATGTGTACCTCACCGGAATTGTTCGGGACAAACAAGGACGGAAAATGAGCAAATCGCTGGGCAACAGTCCCGATCCGCTCGACCTGATGATCAAATATTCAGCCGACGGTGTCCGCATCGGAATGTTGCTGAGTTCCCCTGCCGGTAATGACCTGTTGTTTGACGAGAAACTGTGTGAGCAAGGACGGAATTTCACCAATAAAGTATGGAATGCGTTCCGTCTAGTGAAAGGCTGGGAGGCCGATGCGTCGGTTGCTAAAACCGAACTGGATGAACTGGCTCTGAATTGGTTGCGGTCAAGAATCAACCAGGCACTGGCCGAAAGCAACGATCTGTTCACCAAGTTCCGGATTTCAGAATCACTACATGTGATGTACAAACTGGTGTGGGACGACTTCTGTTCCTTCTTCCTGGAGATGATCAAACCGGTTTTTGGCCAGCCCATTTCGGCACAGGTTCTGACAGAAACGCTGGACCTATTTGACGAACTACTTCGGTTTACGCATCCGTTTATGCCGTTTATTTCAGAAGAAATCTGGCATCAACTAAAAGAAAGAAGCGAGGGCGAATCGATCTGTATTTCGGCCTATCCTTCCGGAAAAGAAGTTGACCAGGTGTTACTGGATCAGGTTCAGGTGCTGGTGGATGAAATGCTGATTCCGATCCGTAACCACCGGAATGCCAACCAGATTTCTCCGAAAACTACGTTGGAAGGACTCACCATTTCAGCGAAATACAACTGGGCTTCGTCCTATTTCCCGCTGGTTCAGAAGCTCGGAAATGTGGGCTCCTATTCTTTTGCTGAAACCTTAACCGGTCAGGTATTTGCAGGCAAGCGACTGGAATGGTCGTTGCCAAAAGAAGACAAAGAAATATCGTCTGAAGAAAGGCAAAAGCTGGAAGCCGAACTTGAATACGTGAAAGGATTTCTGGTTCAGGTAGATCAGAAACTCAGCAACGAACGTTTTGTGGCCAATGCAAAACCAGAAATGGTGGAAAAAGAGCGCCAGAAAAAGGCCGATGCCGAAGCGAAAATTGCCGCTTTGGAAACGGTATTGAACGGATAAAAGCGTTTCTTTGATCCTTCCTCGTTGCCGTTTGCCAGACCGCAGATACATACAGGACACAACAGTATGAAGATCCGAACGGGCTACCTGATATGGGCAATCGCACTTATCATTTGCCACCATCAGCAAGTTTATTCACAGGCAAATAAGGCGGCCAAATGGCATTCTGATTTTCAGAAAATATACCAGGGAGTGAGTATATATGGATCGTATCTGAACCTTACTCTCCTGAACAAAAGTCTGTTACCGGCAGTAATCGTTTCAGCTGGACCGGATTTCAAAAAAGGAAAATTTTGGTTTTCAGGCCGGTTGCAGTTTGGAGTTTCGGGCACGTCGGATACCGTTTTTTCACCAAAGGACCGTTCTTCTTTATACATCTGGAAACGCCCGTTGCTGTATTCCGGAATAGAAGGAGAAATTGCGTTTGCACTTTGGAACCGGCCTCGCACCCGACTGTTTCTGGAGAATACGCTCAGTGCCGGCGTTTACAGCAACAGTATTTTACCCATTGATGCATTTGGTTACAAAAGTTTTACCATGCGGACATTGTTTGATGAACTGGGTTTCATTTTTGATTACCGATTGAAACGTGTTCCGGTTGAAGAATTGGATTTGAGTCAACCAACCCGCAATCAAACCTCTCTTCGGGTGCGGGCATTCGCTGTTCAGTCAATTCTCATTTGGCCAGGCATCACGCGGCCCGGAATCAATCTGATTCCCGGAATTTCTGTGGGCATCTATACTTTTATCTGAAAACGAACGGAAATTTTTTGAAGATTGAAATCCCAAATTCTGTTCAGATACAACACAAAGGCACTTTCCGATTGAATGAAAACCGGCCCTCCGGTTAAAAATTACCGCGAAAGGAAAAAAAAATCTTCAACTTTGCTGACCAACTTATGAAAGTAGTCATTCTTGCCGGTGGGCTCGGAACCCGTTTGTCTGAAGAAACGGATATCCGTCCAAAACCTATGGTTGAAATTGGTGGCAGACCCATCATCTGGCACATCATGAAGATTTATGCCTCCCATGGATTCACCGATTTTGTGATTTGCCTTGGCTATAAAGGATACTTTATCAAGGAATATTTCGCGAATTATTTTCTTCATCAAACCGATATCACCATCAATCTGGGCACCAACCAGATTGAGTACCATAAGTCGGATTCAGAAAACTGGAAAATTACCCTGATAGATACCGGCAAAGACAGCATGACCGGTGGCCGGATCAAACGGATTCAGCCATATATTGGCAATGAGCCATTTATGCTGACCTATGGCGATGGGGTGGCCGATATTAACATTGCTGAATTAGCACGGTTCCACCAATCACATGGAAAGCTTCTTACCGTTTCCTCTATTCAGCCTTCCGGCAGATTCGGAGCCCTTGAGCTCGATGATGCCACTGGAAAAGTGAACTCATTTTATGAAAAGCCAAAAGGAGATGGTGTCTGGATCAACGGTGGTTTTTTTGTGTGCCAGCCCGAAGTCTTCGACTACATACGCAATGGAGATGCCACCATATGGGAACAGGAGCCATTGCAGAACATCGCCAAAGACGGCCAGTTGATGGGCTTCCGGCACGAAGGTTTCTGGAGCCCGATGGATACATTAAAAGATAAGCAGGACCTCAACGAAATGTGGAACAAGGGGACTGCCAAATGGAAAATCTGGGAGTAGGAATGGATTTGTTTGGAGGAATATTCAAAGGGAAAAAAGTTCTGGTCACAGGAGATTCTGGATTCAAAGGTTCCTGGATGTGTCTGTGGCTCAAAGCCCTTGGAGCCGATGTGTATGGCTATTCTCTCCCTCCAAAAACTACATCTGATAATTTTGTAACCACCCGACTAAACGAAAAAATTTATCACCAGGACGGAGATATCCGGGACCTGGATTCGATGAAATCATTTTTCCGTAAAGTAAATCCGGATATTGCCTTCCACCTCGCTGCTCAGGCTCTGGTGATCCAATCCTATGACGATCCGGTGGAAACCTTTTCGTCCAACCTGATGGGGACGGTTCATTTCTTTGAATGCGTCCGGGCGACTCCGTCCGTTCGGGTGGCGGTGAACATCAGCAGCGATAAATGTTACGACAATAAAGAATGGGTCTGGGGCTATCGCGAAAACGATCCGATGGGAGGAAAAGACCCCTATTCGGCATCGAAAGGATGCGCTGAACTTATTTTCAACTCGTATCTGAATTCCTATTTCAACCGGAGCGGTGCCTGTGCGGTTGCCTCCGGAAGAGCTGGAAATGTAATTGGCGGAGGCGACTGGGCAGAAAACCGGATCATTCCGGATGTTTTCCGGGCCGTTCAGCAAAATAGCCCGGTGCAGGTTCGCAACCCTCATTCAACCCGGCCATGGCAATTTGTACTTGAGCCTGTGTTTGGCTACATGAAACTGGCGGAGAAACTTTGGAATTCACCCTCTGAATACCAAAGTGGGTGGAATTTCGGACCTCTCGATAACCACAATTATTCTGTAGGTCAACTACTGGAAAAAGTGCAGGCCAGGATTCCGTCATTAAAAATTCAGTCTCCTGAAATTGTCGGAAAACCACATGAAGCTCATCTTCTGAAACTCGATGTTTCCAAAGCCGTCACTTTGCTGAATTGGCGGCCATTACTAAACTTTCATCAAACAGTTGAGTTTACAGTTCAGGGGTATCTGGATGAACTCAACCCTGGGAAGGACCTTTATGAGGCCAGACTGGCTCAGATAGAATCCTATTCTCAAAACTATTTTATTCCAATTTCAAACGACATTCCTGCATGACGGATTCTACAACCAAAGCAGAGCAAATAAAAGCGGAGATTCACAATCTCGTAAAAGAGTACTATGACCTGACACATGGTGCCAAAAAACATGTGAAAGGACAGGACTTTGTGCCGGTGAGCGGAAAAGTATTCGACCATACTGAACTTCAGCACGTGGTCGATTCTGCGCTGGATGCCTGGTTCACCACCGGTCGCTTCAATTCTAAATTTGAAAGAGAACTGTCCAAATTTATTGGAATCAAGTTTGCATTGACGGTGAACTCCGGCTCATCTGCCAACCTGGTGGCCATTTCCGCTCTTTGCGCTCCGGAATGGGGTGATCGTGCGATTAAGCCCGGTGATGAAGTGATCACAGTGGCGGCCTCGTTTCCCACCACCATTAATCCGCTCCTCACCTATGGTGCTGTGCCTGTTTTTGTGGATGTGGATTCTGAAACCCACAACATTGATGTGAAGTATCTCGAAGCCGCACGCAGCGTGAAAACCAAAGCGGTTGTGATCGCCCATTCACTTGGCAATCCATTTGATCTGGCCGCAGTGAAAGCATTCTGCGATAAATACGGATACTGGCTGATGGAAGATTGTTGCGATGCTCTCGGAGCCACATACGATGGACAACACGTGGGTACATTTGGGCACGTGGGAACACTGAGCTTTTATCCGGCACATCACATAACCATGGGTGAGGGAGGGGCTGTCTTTACTTCCGATGTGAAGATGAAAACCATCATGGAAAGTTATCGTGACTGGGGCCGGGATTGTTACTGTGAACCTGGAAAAGACAATACCTGCAAAAAGAGATTTGAATGGAAACTGGGCGACCTTCCGTATGGATATGACCACAAGTACATTTATTCCCGACTTGGTTACAATCTGAAAATCACCGATATGCAGGCCGCATTAGGTTTGGCGCAAATGGCCAAACTGCCTGGATTCATTGAACACCGAAGACACAATTACCGCAGGCTTACAGAAGGTTTACAAGACCTGAGCGATAAAATCCACCTTCCGGTTCCGACTCCGAACAGCAATCCTTCCTGGTTTGGATATTTAATTACCTTGAAGCCATCCGCCGGTATTAGCCGGAAAGAATTACTGGATAAACTTCAGGAACATAAAATTGGGACACGGCTACTTTTCGCCGGCGATCTGAGAAAGCAACCATATTTTAAAGGAATTTCGTACCGGACAGTGGGCGATCTCCCCAACACAGAAATCGTTCTCAACGACAGTTTCTGGATAGGGGTCACCCCCATGATTGACGACGAAATGGTCGACTACATGGTCGATGCATTCCATAAAATTCTTGCCTGATACCATGTCCTTTTCATTTCATCCCAATCCTGTGATTTCTGATGACATCGCTGTCCTTCAGAAATGTGGATTGCCCTGGGAAAAACTGAAAGGGAAAACCATTCTGATTTCAGGTGCGAACGGGTTTCTTCCGGCCTACATGGTTTACACCTTGCTTGGTCTGAATTCGACGCATCAGTTAGATCTGAAAGTGATTGCCATGGTGCGAAATGAATCAAAAGGCAAGGACCGTTTTCAGGCCTTTCTTCACCGTTCAGATTTCCGACTATGGGTGAACGATGTGTGCAAGCCCATGAATCTGGATGAAGATCTTCATTTTATTATCCACGCAGCCAGTCAGGCAAGTCCCAGATTTTATGGTTCAGATCCGGTTGGAACTCTCAATGCCAATGTAACGGGAACATTAAATCTTTTACGTCTGGCATCCGAGAAGAATGTGGAGCGATTTCTCTACTTCAGCTCAAGCGAAGTATATGGATCGGTAGACGCAGATAAAATTCCAACCAAAGAATCCGATTATGGCTACATCGATCCGACCCATGTACGGTCATGTTATGCCGAATCGAAAAGAATGGGGGAAACCATTTGCGTGAGTTGGATGCACCAATTTGGAATACCCGTTGTGATGGTCCGTCCTTTTCACACGTATGGGCCAGGAATGGATCTGTCAGATGGCAGAGTGTATGCCGATTTCATTGCCGACATGGTTGGAGGAAAAGACATTCACATGAAAAGCGATGGCTCAGCGGTTCGGGCTTTCTGCTACATTACCGATGCCGCATATGGTTTTTTTCTGGTTTTGCTCAATGGCGAAGCAGGATCAGCCTACAATGTTGGAAGCGACAAGAATATTTGCAGTATTTTGCAACTGGCTGAAAAACTGGTGGGATTATTTCCGGAATCAAACCTCAAAGTGGTCCGGATGCCAACCGAAAACAAAGCCGGATACATAAACACATTGGTTTCAAAAACGGCCCCTGATATTTCCAGACTCCGGAATCTGGGTTGGAATTTTGATGAAACCTCCATTGAAAAAGGATTTCTCCGAACGATTAACAGTTACAAATGAGATTACAGGAACTGAAAAATGAATTTTTAACAGGAAAGACAGACAAGTGGTCGTACATCGATAAAATGTATGAGCACCATAGTTTATTGCTCGAATACGCTGATTTCCTGAAGCAAACCAATATCTCTTCTATCTCCATTCAGGATGACGGAGTCGTGATGGATTTCAGAGATTCTGGTGTCCGGTTTCTCACTGCGGGACAGGACAAACGGCTCGCTTCTCTGGAGTCATTAAATTTTGGCCATTATGAAAAGGAAGAACTCGACATACAGCTGGCACTGATTGATGCAGGCAGCACGGTGTTCGATATTGGCGGAAATTATGGTTGGTACGCATGTCACGTGGCAAAGCAATTTCCAACCTGTTCCATTCACAGTTTTGAGCCCATTCCGGCAACGTATTCTTTCCTGGAAAAAAATATTCAGCTCAACCACCTTCAAAATGTGAAGGCCGTTCCAATCGGCTTCTCAGATTCAAAAGGCTCGTTTGATTTTTCTTACGATCCGGCTTTGTCTGTAAATGCCAGCCTGAAAAACGTCTCAGCCGGAGCAAATGTGGTATCGGTAACCTGCCAGGTTGAAACCGTTGACGAGTATCTGAAAGGAAAAGATGTGGTGATCGACTTTATCAAATGTGATGTCGAAGGTGCCGAGTTACTCGTTTACAAAGGAGCTCTGGAAACATTGAAATCGCAGAAGCCGATGGTTTTCTCAGAAATGTTGAGAAAATGGACCTCAAAATTCGACTACCATCCGAATGACATCATCGCACTTTTCCGTGAAATCGGTTATGAGATTTTTGTGATTGAAGGCGATAAACTGGCCCCATTCTCAACGGTAGACGAAAACACCACTCAGACCAATTACATTTTTCTCCACAAAGAAAAACACGCCCATAAAATTACGCAGTTCGTTCAGTCTGCCGACTAAAACTTAGTTTCAGCTCAGTATCAGTTACTAAACCATATCCAGGCCATTCCATGAAAGCGAGCGATTACATAGCACATTTCATCAAAAGCAAAGGATGTACAAGCGTTTTTGAGCTTTCCGGAGGAATGATCACGCACATTCTTGATTCTCTTCATCAGATCGGAGGAATTGAAATTGTGACCATGCATCACGAACAGGGCGCCTCTTTTGCTGCGGATGGATACGCCAGAGCAAAGGGATTACCAGGCATCGCTTTGGCCACAAGTGGACCAGGCGCCACCAATCTCCTCACCGGAATTGGTTCTTGTCATTTCGATTCGGTCCCGGGAATTTTTATCACCGGACAGGTCAACATGCATGAGCAAAAGGGCGATCGTGCTATTCGCCAGCTGGGTTTCCAGGAAACCGACATTGTCAGTATGGCGATTCCCATCACCAAAAAATGTTACCGCCTCACATCGGCGACTCAGCTTCCTGAAGTTTTGGACGAAGCTTTCCACATTGCCATGTCGGGCCGTCCGGGTCCTGTTCTGATTGACATTCCAATGAATGTTCAGAGGGAGCTGATTGAAATAGAAGAAGTGCTTTCTTCTCCGCAACATATTCCCGAACCATCCCCGGTTCCAGAAAATTCAATCTCAGAATTGATTGATGCCATTCAAAAATCGGAAAGGCCGCTGATTCTGGCTGGAAGAGGAATTCGGGCTTCTGAAACCATTGAACTGTTTCAGGCTTTTTATGAAACGGTGCAGCTACCTGTTATGACATCTCTCTTAGGTTTGGATGCCATTTCATACACACATCCGCTTCGCGTGGGTTTTCTGGGTGCTTACGGTAACCGCTGGGTCAACATGGCCATTGGCGAATCTGATTTCATTCTGGTTCTTGGCAGTCGCCTCGATATTCGCCAGACCGGATCGGATGTGGGCTTTTTTGAAAAGGACAGAACCATTTTTCATGTGGATTGTGAAGCAGGGGAACTCAACAACCGGCTGAAACACACAAATGTGCTGCATGCCGATCTGAAGGACTTTTTTCCTGCTATTCTTCATCAATGTGAAACACATAATTTCGAGCCTAAATCGGCCTGGTTTCAACGAATCGCCGAACTGAGAGAGGCAAACAGTGATGTAAAAGAACTTGGTGACCTTCAGGGAAAAATCAACCCCAACCGGTTTATGCACGCCCTTTCGAAACGTTCGGCCGGTCTGGCATCCGCCTACACAGCTGACGTGGGAAATCACCAGATGTGGTCTGCCCAATCGCTTGAACTAACCAACGACCAGTTGTTTATCACGTCGGGCGGAATGGGAGCGATGGGACATGCACTTCCTGCCGCCATCGGTATCTACTTTGCCAATAAAAAGCCCAACGTGATGATCGCCGGAGATGGAGGTTTTCAGTTGAATATGCAGGAACTTCAGACCATATTCCGCAATCAGATTCCCATCAAAATGGTGGTGATCAACAATAAAAATCTGGGGATGATCCGTCAGTTTCAGGACAGCTATTTCGATTCGCGATATCAGTCCACTTTCTGGGGATATTCACCTCCTGATTTTGAAAAGGTGTCACTTGCCTATGGGATTGACGCTGCAACCATTTCAGAGGAATCGGAGACCGAAGCGGCTCTTGAGAGAATGTGGGAACAACCAGACCGTCCGTTTTTACTACAGGTGATGGTTGGGTCGTATGTGAATGCCTATCCGAAAATAGCCTTCGGCAAACCGATGACCGAAATGGAACCCGACTTCAAACCTCTTGAAATGGAAGGCACCTGATTATTCAGGATGTTTTGTATGAAAGTTGGAGTTTATTCCATGCATTTGAGCCTTCATTGAGAAGGACAACAAAACGAATCTTCCGGAATCCCAAAGAGCTTGCCATATTTGCACCCTCAGGTTGTAGTCTTTCGAAATGGAAACAGGTAAAAGAAAATTAATCAGTGTCGTCACTCCGTGTTACAACGAAGAGTTGAATGTAGACCTGATCTACACGAAAGTAAAAGAAGTGTTCGCCGGACTACCTCAATATGATTACGAACACATTTTCATTGACAATTGTTCCAAAGACAAAACCGTTTCGTTGCTGAAAGGAATTTGCCAGTCGGATCCGAATGTGAAACTGATTGTGAATGTCCGGAATTTTGGCTGGATCCGATCTCCCTATCATGCCTTGCTTCAGAGTAACGGCGACGCAACCATCCTCATTGTAGCGGATCTTCAGGACCCGCCGGAACTGATTAAAGAATTTGTAAAACGTTGGGAAGAAGGTTACAAAGTTGTGATCGGTGTAAAAACGGAAGCGGCAGAATCCAAACTGATGTTTCTTATCCGCTCGGCATACTACAACCTCATCAACCGATTGTCAGATACGGAACTGATCAAGAATTACACAGGCTTTGGGTTGTATGACCGTCAGCTCATCTCCATTCTGAAAGGAATTGACGACCCGTATCCATATTTCAGAGGTTTGGTAAGTGACATTGGATTTGAAATTTTCCGCGTTCCATACCACCAGCCAACACGTGTCAGAGGAATTTCAACCTCGAATTTTTATGCACTCTATGATGTTGGAATTCTGGGAATTACCAACCATTCCAAAGTGCCGTTGCGACTGGCAACATTTGCCGGGTTTGTGATGTCAATGTTCAGTTTGCTGGTTGCATTTATTTATTTTGTGTACAAACTGGTCTTCTGGGACTGGTTCAACGCCGGCCAGGCGCCCATGGTAATCGGACTGTTTTTTTTCGCGTCCGTCCAGTTGTTGTTCATTGGAATTATTGGAGAATACATTGGTGCCATACACACCCAGATTCTGAAACGGCCTTTGGTTATTGAAAAAGAGCGAATAAATTTCGAAAAGTGAGGAACCTTATTCCATCCGGCTCTGCTTTTTTTGGGATCATTTTCAGCCTTTGTCTGCTGATCCTGCTTCCTTTTCTGGCGATCGCATTTTACAATCACCCTTCTGCGGATGATTATATATGTGCCATTCCTGCAATGAAATGGGGACCGATTACCACAACCCTTGGTTGGTACTTCAGTTGGAGCAGCCGGTTTACCTCGGCTTTTTTCATTTCTCTCAATCCCCTGGTATACAAATGGCTGACAGGCTATCAACTCAATGCCTGGCTTTTGATGGCGATGGTCTCGTCCGGTTTTTTCTTTTGGTTCAAAGCAGTCACTCGATTTTCGTCTTTCCCGGCATTGGCATCTCTGGCCATTCTGGCATTCACCGGATATCTGGCGACCGTTCCATCCATGGTGGAAGCTTTCTATTATCTGAGCGGGGCAATTTGTTACCAGCCAGCCAATTCGTTTCTTCTCATTCTGATCAGCTGGTGGTTTTTCAACATCCCACTGGCATCATTTTCCCAACTGAATATCCGTTCAGGTTTTGTTCTGGCGATTCAGGGCTTTCTACTTTTTCTGATTGCCGGAACCAATGAAATGGCCATGCTGTTTGGTTTAAGCCTTTCGGGCGGACTCTGGCTTTACCGGCTCATCACGGATAAAAAATGGCATCCCGGTCTGGCACTCTTATTCTTTGCCTCTGTATTTTCAACCGGTCTGGTGATCTTCTCACCGGCTACCTATTACCGGATGCAAGCCAGCAGCAGTCTGAAACGTACCCTAAGTGAAGTTCTGGTAAATTCCACTGCCGGATATCTGGAATACGTCTGGTCATGGTTAAGCAACCCGACATTTTTACTCTTCTCCATCACATTCCTTTTTATTCCGGTATCCAATCGCGTTCCGCTTTTAAAGCGTTCCTGGTTGATCACGCTGACTGTTCTTTCGGTTCTGCTTTCCGCCTTCTGTTTTGTACCGTCCTTTCTTGGGGAAGGCCTTGTTCAAGGACGAACAGCCAACGCCCTTCTTTTCAACTTCTTTCTCCTCTATATGTTGAATGTGGTTTTCTGGAAAAGAAGTCTTGCTCCTTCCACCGTTGATGAAAATCCGGAACCCGTCATTTCGATTCAAACCCGCATGCTGATGCTGGCCACCGTTTTATCTGTTCTGCTGACGTCAAATTTCCGGAATGTATTCCATGATCTTTATTCCGGAGAAGCAGCATCCTACAACCACGAAAGGTTGGAAAGAATCCGTCAGGTAGAAACATCCGTGAGCGACAGCATCTGGGTTCAACCGGTTCAGCACCGTCCTAAAACAATTTTCTTTGGAGAAATAGGGGATTATCCGCAGCCCTGGTACGACAACTTTTACGCTGTCTATCATGGTAAAAAGTTTGTACATCTGGTGGAACCCGTAAAGGCAGAGTAACCTGAGCTCCAGAGGATAGCAGGAAGAATTATTAATCTGCCCTTTTGGGTGGTTCAATCCCGAACTGGATCAGAACAATACCAAGAAATGTAAAAATTGAGCTCAGTATTGTCTTGAGGAAAACCATCCCGATTTGTTCAAAAGAGGAATAGTCTATCAGAAAATACAGGAAGTGGTGCAGGAATAAAAGCCCAAGCATATACGGTACAAACCATTTTAATCCCATCGAAGGAAACGAAATGGTCATGTACTCTTCATAGCCACCGGCAGGCACCATCCAGTTCAGAAAGTTTGCCCGGAAGAAAGCCAGCAGCACACAGGCGGCTGTATGAATACCCGGTGTCGAATGAAAAATATCCACCAGAAACCCGACTGCAAATGCAAATATCATCGTCCTTACCGCATTTGAACCGATGGGAAGAAGAAGGATAACCGCTGTATAGCTCAGGCAAAGTGCCATATGAAAAGCAGGCAGCCGACTGGCGACCAGGAAGTAAATTCCCAGATAAATCAGGATCTTAAATACCAGCTGAAATACGTTGCGTGCAATCATTCGGTTTGGCCAGTGGTTTGAAACTGAAGGGTATCTTTTTCGGCTTTCAATTTGTTCTCAATCACATACACAAAGTTGAGTGAGCTGAAATCGGTAGCCAGATCAACTTCGATGTTGTAAAAAGTAGCGTCATCCTTCAGACTGATTTTTTTGATCACGCCTACATGGATTCCTTCCGGTAAAATATTGCTGAACTCCGAAGTACGGACGGTATCGCCTACTTTTGGTTTGAGGTGACGGGCCACAAATTCAAGGTTAGCCCGGTCGGGATCGTTGCCGCCCCATTTTAAGGAGCCGGAGGAATGAATCCTTGAAATCTCGGCCGAGATCAGCATTTTGGAATGCAGCAATGACGTAGCTGTACTGAAATGATCCGAGCAAACCATCACTCTTCCCACTACACCTTGTGGCGAAATAATACCCATACCAGTTTTAATACCGTCGAGTTTTCCTTTGTTGAGCGTGATGTAGTTATTGGGCCTTGAAACTGAGTTATTGATCACTTTCGCCACAATGAACGTGTACTGATCCAACATCTCCGGAATTTTAATGCTGTCCATCGCCATTTTCTGAATGGTTTGCTGTGATTTCACCAGGAGCGCATTCAGTCGTGCATTTTCTCCTGCCAGTTTTTCGTTTTCCTGAACCAGTCCGAAATAACCGGAAACCGCATCGGAAACGCCCATGATGCCGGCTGTAAACTCATTGGATGAATTCAGAAAGGCAATTTGCTGTTTGGTGTTCTTATTGATCACCATCCAGAAAGAAATTATTTCGAACAATACGAAAAGGAAGAAGAGCCGGTATTCGTAAAGAAATCGAAATAAAGAACCCAATGGTTACTGCTGGTTAAAATTTGATCTGGAAAGAAGTCTGGTGATCAGGTCATTAAGACCGCTTTGAAATTATCAAGATGCTTCAAAGCCATTCCGGTTCCACGCACAACCGCCCTTAATGGATCATCGGCAATGTGAATCGGCAGTTTGGTTCGCATGTGAAGACGTTTATCCAGACCTCTCAGTAAGGCTCCACCACCCGTGAGGTGAATACCTTTGTCGTAAATATCAGCTGACAATTCCGGCGGACTGATTTCCAGTGCTTTCAAAACCGCTTCCTCAATCTTCGAGACCGATTTATCCAATGCAAAGGCAATTTCAGAGTAGGTAACCTTAATTACTTTTGGAATACCTGTCATCAGGTCGCGGCCACGTACTTCATAGTCAGGTGGAGGATTATCGAGTTCAGACAAGGACGCTCCTACTTCAATTTTAATACGTTCAGCGGTTCGCTCACCAATGAGTAGATTATGTTGACGGCGCATGTAATCGAGGATGTCTTTCGTAAACACATCACCTGCAATCCGGATCGATTGGTCACAAACGATACCAGATAAAGCGATTACCGCGATTTCAGTGGTTCCACCTCCAATATCCACAATCATAGAACCAACGGGTTGCTCGATATCGATTCCAATACCGATGGCAGCTGCCAAAGGTTCGGCGATCATGTACACTTCTTTGGCACCGGCGTGTTCAGCGGAATCTTTTACCGCTCGTTTTTCAACCTCCGTGATACCGGACGGTATGCAAATCACCATTCGGTGACTTGGAGAAAACCAGCTGTTGCCCTTGTAGATCATTTTGATCATACCCCGGATCATTTGTTCGGCGGCAGTAAAGTCGGCGATTACACCGTCTTTAAGCGGACGGATCGTTTTTATGCTGTCGTGGGTTTTCTCGTGCATCTGCATGGCTTCCTTGCCAATGGCGATCACTTTACCCGTGTTTTTGTTCAAAGCCACGATTGATGGCTCATCCACAACAATTTTGTCTTTATGAATAATCAGCGTATTGGCCGTTCCGAGGTCGATGGCAATATCACTGGTGAAAAAATCAAATAATCCCATATAGTATGCTAAGTGTGTGCTTAGGCTTGTGTTTTCGTTTTTTGTTAATGTTTAAAATGGCGCAGGCCTGTGGTCACCATTGAAAGTCCCAGACGATTGCAGGCTTCCACTGAATCGGCATCTTTGATGGATCCACCCGGCTGAATGACAGACGTAATTCCTGCCGCCGCTGCAATTTCCACGCAATCAGGAAACGGGAAAAATGCATCGGAAGCCATGGCGGCACCCTCAAGACTGAAACCAAAATCAGTTGCCTTTTGAATGGCCTGTTTTAAGGCATCCACGCGACTTGTCTGGCCGGTTCCACTTGACAGAAGAATACCATCTTTTGCCAAAACAATGGTATTGCTCTTTGTGTGCTTCACAATTTTATTCGCAAACATCAGATTCCGCCATTCCAAATCGGAAGGTGATTTAGATGTGACAACTTTGCAATCCAGCGGTTCAGCAATGGCGCTGTCTGCCTGTTGAACCAGTAAACCATTGAAAAGCGATTTCACCTGCCACTCCGGTTTTTGATAATCTTTTAAGCGAAGGAGAATGCGGTTTTTCTTTGTCGAAAGAATATCAAGAGCCTCCTGAGAGAAATCGGGCGCAACCAGTATTTCAAAAAACAGATCCTGAACAAGGGCAGCTGTTTCTGCATCCACCGGTTTATTCATCCCGATCACTCCGCCAAATGCGGAAAGCGGATCGCAGGCCAGGGCTCTGGAATAAGATTCGGACAATGTTTCGGCAACCGCTACTCCGCAGGCATTGGTATGTTTTACAATGACAGTAGTGGGTTTGTCGATCCCGAATTCTGCCAGCAGATCGCAGCAGGCTCCGGCATCCACCAGATTGTTGTAACTTAATTCTTTACCATGAATCTTTTGAAAGACGTCTTTCAGATTTCCATAGAACGACGCTTTCTGATGGGGATTTTCTCCGTATCGCAACGGTGCACCGGGTCCGGCTACCGCCATCCATTTTTCAGGCATATCCGTGCTTTCATTATCCACAGACAACAAATACTGACTGATGGCAGCATCGTATCCTGCGGTAATTTGAAACGCTTTTGCAGCGAGATGCTTCCTCGTCTTCAGGGTAATAAAACCATTGTTTTCAAGCAATTCATTGGCCAAAAACCGGTAGTCGGACGGATCGGCCAGAATCACGACATCCTGATAATTTTTGGCTGCCGCCCGGATAAGAGCAACACCACCGATGTCAATTTTTTCAATAATGTCTTCGTGACTTCCACCTGCCTGTACCGTTTCATCAAACGGATACAGATTCACAACCACAAGGTCGATGGAAGGGATATCGAATTCCAGCAACTGAGACTGGTCTTCTGTTATGTTCCGACGGTTCAGGATTCCCCCGAATACTTTGGGATGAAGTGTTTTTACACGACCACCCAGCATTTCCGGGAACTGCGTCAGGTCTTCTACTGGTCTGGCATCGAAACCTGCATCCTGCAGATATTTCAATGTTCCTCCGGTAGAAATCATCCCGATACCAAACTGATCCAAGGCGTCTGCCACGATATTAAGTCCATCTTTATAGAAAGTGGAAAGCAAAGCCGTTTTAATCTGGATCATGAATTTTTGGAGTCCTCTATTTTCAGAGGGACAAAGATAGATAAATGGTTCGCATGAACGTATGGAAAAGCGAGATTAAACCACACCGGTCAAACTCTCCTTTCCCGGAAGAATTGTTTCATCAAAAGTCTGGATTCTTCAGCCATTATTCCCGGCACCATTTCGGTGGATGGATGCAAAAGATGTGGCTGAAACAGTGAAAATCCACGTTTCTCATCCCCTGCTCCCCAAACAACCGTTTTAATTTGCGTCCAGTACAAGGCGGCAGCACACATCGGACAAGGTTCGAGGCTCACATATAAAACACAATCTTTGAGGTATTTGGAGTTAAAGTGAGCACAAGCCGATGTAATGGCAATCATTTCGGCATGAGCCGTGGCATCGTGTAGCAGCTCCGTCTGATTATGAGCTTTGGTTATGATTTTACCTTCGCACACAAGGACGGCCCCCACAGGAACTTCTCCGTTTTCATATCCCAGCTCCGCCATCGAAAGGGCTTTTCGCATATATAACTCATGATCATTCGTGTTCGCTAACATGGAGCTGTCTCAGTTTTTCTGAATCAAAAAAAGAGCCGGCCCAGGTAAGTGGGCCGGCTCCAGCGTTATTTGCTTTTTGGTCGATCCGGTGTAAGGATCAAGGATGCAATACTAATACTTTTTTGGAAATCTTCGAATCTCCTGAAAAAATAATCACGTTGTAAAGTCCGTTTGGCAAATTATCTACGCTCAATTCGGCTTTTTCCAGATCATTATTCGGAGAAGTCAATGCTTCTTTTTTCCAGGTTTTTCCTTTCATATCCACCATCAATACGGTTGCTCCTTCGAACCATCCCAGCTCGGGCCGGGAAAGAATAATTTTATCGCTGGCCGGATTTGGATACAATTCAAGATCAGAAGAAACTTCATTTTCTGCAAACTCAGGTTCCATCTCCCGATTCACACCACCTGAAACTACCACATTGTAGTCTTCTACTTCACCAAATGAGAACGTCTCACAACTGGTGCCATAGGCTCCGTATTTCATGACAACACGCATCCGGGTAGTCCCGTTTTTGGCTGTGGAAGGAACTCTAATTGTGGTGGAAAGATTGCCAGCTGAAGAAGAACTTCTGCTCACAACCTGCTCACCTGCATCCGTGAATACACCGTTTCTGTTCCAATCGATGTATACCCTCCAATACTCTGTAAATGCGGTCGAAGTGAATGCAGCACTGTATCCAAGTGAATAAGAAGTACCCGCTACTACGTTAGCAGAAGTTGTAGTGAAGTAAATGTAACCGGCATCTTTTCCGGAAGTCCGGGTCAAACCACTCAATGAAACCCGATCGATCCACTCATCAGCCTGGCTGTTTCCTTTAGAGGCACAATACGTTACCGTTCCGGAAGAAAGCGTTGTAAAGGTTGCCTGGCTGCTCACAGCACTGTTGCCTCCGGCACATACACTTTGAACCCGGAATACATAGGCAGTTGCGGCAACCAGACCTGTCAGATTAAAGCTGGTTGAGGCGGTGGTTACACTGGTAAATGTGGCTGCTGCTGATGTTTTGTACTGAAGGCTGTAAGACGTAGCTCCTGAAACAGCGGTCCAGCTAACAGTTGCAGTGGTTTGTGCAACAGCGGATGACGCAAGTCCGGTTGGAGTTCCGCAAGTTGCTACAGCAGAAGAAGTGGTGAAGTTGGTTGTTGCACTGTACGCACTTGAACCACCTGAACAGACCGTTTGTACGGCAAATCTGTAGCTCGTGGCAGCGGTTAATCCGGTTGCGTTGTAGCTATTGGTTGCGGTACTGAAAGTTCCCAGCAACGTGCTGGCAGAATTGAATAACTGAACATTGTAGGTCACAGCACCTGAAACAGCACCCCATCCAAGAGTAGCAGTCGTTTGCGTAATCGCAGTAGCGGTTAATGAAGCGGGAACGGCACAGGTTGTGCCGGTTGGATTGTTACAACCGCTGGAATTGGCCAGTGAAGCACGGGCACCACCCGCAGCAAGGACAGAACGCATTCTTGTTGCTTGTCCGGCAGAGAACATATACATACAGGCATCATCGGTATAGTCCATGTAGTTCATGTACATATCGCTGGTGTTGCTGCAGGATGCGGTTGGAAAAGCAGGACAACCATAGTTTGGATCAGCCTGATTTGGTGTATCGGCTACATTGTCTGTTCCTGTACAAGCGGTACCGTCATCTCCCCAGATGTGATTCAGATTGAGCCAGTGACCCACTTCGTGTGTGCCTGTACGGCCTTTGTTGAAAGGAGCAACCGCCGTTCCACCTCTACCGAAATAGCGATAGTCAATTACAACCCCATCTGTAGAAACTGGTCCACCCGGAAATTGGGCGTATCCTAAGATTCCTCCTCCAATGTTACAAACCCAGATATTCAGGTAGGCTCCAGTGTTCCAGGCAGCCTTTCCATTGGTGC
>CAMCXM010000042.1 GCA_945883425.1 Spirosoma fluviale | reverse complement strand
GTCGTCCGGGATGCCCTTCGGAACATCCCGGACAGCGAGGTGGTATAAGTATGAATAGGGAACGGAATGCTGCTCGCGGTCGCAATGGAACTACCCGATGATGTGGAGGAAGCCGTTCGAGAGTTCGGGATTTCTATTTATTTTGTCTTTCTTATGTAAACCAATTAAACCAGATACCACATATGGAGAATGCATCTCTGATATCGGAACAACTCAGTGAGATGGAAAGTGTGCGCCATCAACTAATCGAGGATGGGACATTGATAAAAATTGAAAATTTGTTGCCGGATTTTAGCCTTATTCTGGATGTTTCAAAAGTTATCGACTTCCAGTGGGTTCCTTCTCCATTTGGAGATAAATGCCTGCAGTTTTTTTTGGAGGATGAGCAAATGCTCATCATTGCGCCCGATGATTTTGTGTTTGATGTACAGCAGGATTCTTTTATCAAGGTGTCAAATCTGCCGCCCATATGTTCGATTCAGGAGTTGTTGATGGGATTTCAGGATTATCGTCACAATCCGGTTCCCTCCCCGAATTACGATGAAAATGTCGGACTGTTTTATCTGCATCTGTCCATTTTTCGCAGTGCTCAAAGCCATGGCATCGCCATTCCTATGATGGATGAATTGATCCGGATCGGACAAGCAAATCAAATTTGGATGGATGTTTGATAAAAAGGATCCTGGTCCCACGCCAAAAATCCGCTCTTCGCTGTTCGGGATATGCGATCCCGAACGCAGATGCCGAGGATTTGTAATCCTCCACAGTCAGCCTCCATCGCACAGGCAGTTGGTTGGCGGATTTCAAATCCGCATCATGTATCGTCCGGGATGCCCTTCGGAACATCCCGGACAGCGGAGAAATTCAGAAATTGGTTTTTGGGATGAAAAATTTATACATTTGCAGCATCGTAATGTATGATCTGTATAAATGATAGTCCGTGAAATAGAGTCTCTTCTACTGGAATATTCCAGATCATTTCGGTCGGTCGTGCTGGTTGGGCCCAGGCAATCCGGAAAAACGACCCTTGCCAAAGCTTGCTTTCCGGGAAAGCCTTATGTTTCCCTGGAAAACCCAGACATGCTGGAATTGGCGAACCAGGATCCCAGAGGATTTTTGAGTGGTTTTTCCAGAGGCGCAATTTTAGATGAAATCCAGCGGGCACCCCAGCTTTTCAATTACCTGCAGGAGATCCTGGATAACACCGAAGAAGATGGTCTGTTTATTCTGACCGGAAGCAACAACATCCTGCTTCAGGAAAATATTTCGCAGACGCTGGCCGGTAGGATTGGTATTCTGGATCTTTTGCCGCTCAGTTACAGAGAAATAAGGGAGCTTGTGAAAGGCCTGTCACTGTCAGAGCTGATTGTTCGGGGTTTTTATCCGGAGATTTACCATAAAAACAGAAACCCGCAGATATGGTACCAGTCCTACATCCGAACCTATTTGGAGAGGGATGTCAGGCAGATTAAGCAAATTGAAAATACGCTGTTGTTTCAGAAATTTTTGCGCCTTTGTGCGGGAAGTGTTGGTCAGCAAGTGAATTACGCATCGCTCAGCAACGATTGTGGCATAGATGTCAGAACAGTTCATTCCTGGCTTTCCGTTCTGGAAAATTCCTTTGTGTTGTATCGACTTCAACCGTTTCATCAGAATTTCAAAAAGAGATTGGTGAAGTCTCCTAAAATCTATTTTGTGGATACAGGCCTGGCATGTGCATTATTGAACATCAAATCAAAAGATGAATTGTCCAATTCTCATTTCAAAGGGGCTTTGGTGGAGAATTTTGTGGTGTCCGAGTGTTTGAAAAACAAGCAAAATCTCAATCCGTATGACCGGAAATTCTATTACTGGAGAGATAACAATGGTACAGAAATAGATTTGATTATCGAGGAAGGAAGTACGATAAGCCCGGTGGAAATCAAGTCGGCCCAAACCTATTCAAACGACTTCAGCCGCAGTATGAAAAAGTTTATGCTCTATTCAGGCACGGCACATGGAACCATCGTTTATGATGGTTCGGCAGGCTTCAAAGGTTCTGATGGCATTGATCTGCTAAATTGGAAGGATTTTTTGTGTATGTGAAGGTTGAATTGGAATCATCCGCTGTCCGGAATCTTGTATTTCGAACGCAGATACCGAGGATTTTTAATCCTCCACCGTCGGCCTCCATCGCACAGGCAGTTGGTTGGCGGATTGCAAATCCGCATCATGTGTCGTCCGGGATGCCCTTCGGAACATCCTGGACAGCAAAGGGAGTTTAAAATTCAAAGAGGAACGTTCAAAGGAAAATGAATTGCTATTTCGCTGTCCGGGATCTTGTATTTCGAACGCAGATACCGAGGATTTTTAATCCTCCACCGTCGGCCTCCATCGCACAGGCAGTTGGTTGGCGGATTATAAATCCGCATCATGTGTCGTCTTGGATGCCCTTCGGAACATCCTGGACAGCAAAGGGAGTTTAAAATTCAAAGAGGAACGTTCAAAGGAAAATGAATTGCTATTTCGCTGTTCGGGATCTTTTATCCCGAACGCAGATGCCGAGGATTTGTAATCCTCAACGGTCGGTCTCCATTACACATCCAGTTGGTTGGCGGATGATAAATCCGCATCATGTGTCGTCCGGGATGCCCTTCGGAACATGCCTGACAGCGGATTTTTCATTAAAACCCTGGCTGTTTAGGATTTAAAATCCGGATCTATTGTAATCGCAGGATTTTCAATCCTGTTTGGAACCTACCTTTTTAGGGGGCAATTTGGCTGTCTTAAGCATTTTGTTCGCCTTTTCCAGCTTATCGGGAAACATAATTTTATCTCTATATTTATCCAACGATGGGTCGATGGCCACAATGGGCACTTTTCTGTTATTGAGTTCTTGTACCGTTTTCATACTATGCAAAGTTCCTAAAATTTTCGTTGTGCTAAAAACCCAATATACTCTTTTCCTGATTCAAATTCTGAGAAGGTGTCACCTAATTGGCCATAGAGGTAAAAATCTTCTTTCATCTGGTTGTAGTGTTTAGTAATTCCTATTCTATAAAGTCTGGTTCGTGATTTGGTACTTCCTGATGCATAGATGTAGGCATCAGGATATTTTTCGCAAAAGGCGTACAAAGCAGAAACTACGGTTGCAAGCACTTTTTCTGTATCACCATTATCAGAAACCACCAAGTCATCTATTGCGCCGGTCCCAATATCTTTGTCTCCAAAGGCAAGGTTAAAAAGACCCAAATCATTTGTAGCCTGGAATTCTATAAGCTTTCGAATCTGGCCTTTAGGACCTTCGCTGATAAATTCAAATCGGGTTAAGCCAGACTCTGATTTCAGATTGTATTTTTCGATTTTCATTAAAGATGTGTTGCCAGATGTAAAGCTATAAAAACATTTGTTTTTGATTCCGCTGTTCGGGATCTTGTATCCCGAACGCAGATACCGAGGATTTGTAATCCTCCACAGTCGGCCTTCATCGCACAGTCAGTTGGTTGGCGGATTTCAAATCCGCATCATATGTAGTCCGGGATGCCCTTCGGAACATCCCGGACAGCGGTTGGAGTTTAAAATTCAAAGAGGAAAGTTCAAAGCAAAATGAATTGCTATTCCGCTGTTCTTTCGTGCTTATATTTGTTTTACTTACGCATTAAAGTATGGGCTTGGTTTATTCCAATATTATTCTTTCAAATCCTGCCAAAACGGAGTTTAAAAAACTCGAAGTCAGGTGTCTTGTTGATTCTGGATCAACCTATTTGTGCATTCCATCTCATATAGCCCACCAGCTAGGCCTGGAACCTCTTGAAACACGGGAGGCAACTTTAGCCGATGGAAACTCGCAATCCGTTCCTTATGTAGGTCCCATTCAGGTTACTTTTGAAAATAGAAATTGTTTTGTAGGGGCTGTGGTTTTGGGCACTGAGGTGTTATTGGGTGCGGTGCCCATGGAAGACATGGATCTTGTGATTCATCCTAAGCTTTTCAAACTTTCAGTTAATCCGGAAAGCCCAAATGTGGCCAGGGGCTATGTGAAGTAGTCCGCTGTTCGGGATCTTGTATCCCGAACGCAGATGCCGAGGATTTGTAATCCTCCACAGTCGGTCTCCATCGCACAGGCAGTTTGGTTGGCGGATTTCAAATCCGCATCATGTGTCTTCCGGGATGCCCTTTGGAACATCCTGGACAGCAAGACATCCTGGACAGCAAGACATGCCGGACTGCGAGTTCGCAAGAAAATCTTATTAGAAATTGTACCGCAACTGAACCACCACATCGGTTTTGTGGTTGGCGTTGATTTCTTCCAGGGCCGAACCGATTGTCTTCTGATCCTTTTGGAAGGTGCGGGCAATGCGGAACCAGATGTCAAACTTGCGGTTCGGACTATACTGAATCAGACTGTAGACCCTTGTTCCCCGTCCATACAGAGCCGGAATGGAAAAGGCATACAGCACATTTTTCTCATATAGGTACTGGCGGGTGTTGTAGTCGTCTGTATCGAACAAACTGAAACGGTTGCTGATGCTCACTTTTCCCAGATCGAAGTTGAGATCCTGCGAAAGTGAAATGCCATAACGGGCGGGAACTCCTCTTTCCTGGTACCATCGACTGCCCTGCACCCTCGTCCGGAACGACAGCCAGGTGTTGGCTTTGGCATCGGCCTGGATCACCCAGTTTTGCCGATGGGTAGGGGTGAGGATGTCGGTTTTGCCTGTATTGCCGGAAAGGTTCCTCAGTTTGGTTTCGTCCCGGTACTGAATGAAAATGGAAGCCGTTTTGCTCGGGGTGTACGTCAGCCTACCCAGATACTCCTGACCTCCGGATGGCCCGTCGGATTGAAAGCTCAGGTACGGAAACCGGAACCGGTCGTAATATACCGCCGCCTGCCATTTGGGATGAAAGCGGTATTTCAAACCCCAGTAGATGCCCTGCTCGTTCACGTTGCGGGTGGCTTCTCCAAATCCGTTGCTGTAAAAGGCATGGTAATCACGGGAGTAATCGCGGACGACCATGCTCACATCAATGCCCCGGCCCAGACTTCCCACCAATCCGGCCACAGCCGCATGGCCACCTCCTTTGCTCATAGCCGCTTCTCCGAAAAAGGAAAAGTTTTGGTAGTTGTACTGTCCGCTCACACTCAGATTCTGGTTCTGATTTCCGTTGAAGTCAAACTGGTTGTAAATACTGGGCCGCCGGATGATGGGAATTTCGTATTTCAATGTGGTGCCCAGCACACCGAACTCGTATCGGCCTGTCGGTTCTTTATAAACAGCCGCCACAGTCAGCATGGTTTCCTTGTTGCTGTGCTTGCTGGCCAGTTCGGTTTGGGTCCGGTGGAAACCGGTGATGTTGATGGATGACGCAAAATCCTCGGACACATCAGTATCCAGCGTATCGGTCGACGACTGAATATTTCCATCCACAAATTTCTGACTCGCCAATACTGTAATCTCCAGGTTCTTTACTGCCATTGTGGCTCCGGCTCCGCGAAAGAACATTCCTTCCAACACCGAGGTGTACGGACGGAGTCCCAGACTTGATCTTCGGACGGTATTCACCGGTTCGGCTCCTTTCCCAACCGCAAATCCAGCCGAATAGACCAAGCCCTGACCAAACATAAACTGGTAGTCGCCAAACACGATTTTCTTAAAAATCCCACGGTTCTCGAGCAACAGGTGAGCCGACCAGAAGTCCATGCCATACACTTTTTGGGAAGGACTCCACATTACCTTCTCCCCCGGATCTTTTTCGGTGGTAAAGCCCAGACTGAAATCTTTCGTGTGATTGATCCGGTATCGGGCAAACAATTTGTTTTTATCCCCCAGATATCGTTTCGGCAATTCCCCATCGGGATCAGGCAAGGCATCGGTGTAGCCCTTTTGTTCTTCCAGTGTTCGGGTTGTTCGCACGATCAGGCTGTTGTTCGATGCTTCCCGGATTCGGGTCAGCAATCCTTTGTTGTCCTGGTTCTGCGGCACCTCGTTCACCACGGCAAATGGCAGCAGCGAATAAATGGTTTGAAGGTCAAAAGACGGTACGCTTTGCAGTTCGTAGATGGACAGTAGCCGTCCTGTTTTCTGACGGTGCCGCAACAATTGCTGAACCTGCTGCTCACTTAATATATAGGTGTTGCGTAATTCTTCCGGTGTGGCGTTGTTGAGGTCGATCGGATTGGAGTAGAGCAGTAGCATCTGCTCGTACAGATCCTCATAGTTGGCATCCGAACTCTGCAGGTTGAATAGCTTTTCGATAAAGTCTTCCACCTGAATTTCCGGACGGGGATAGGTTTGGGCATTCATCTTTCCAACCGATGCCAGAACCAGCAGAAGAAACAGAATTCGTTTCATCATTTTTCAGAATCGGCTGTTTTTACGGCTCCGCTGGACGTGGTTTTTTCTTTCCCCAGAATCATCTGCAAACCAATTCCCTGACTCCATCCCAGTTGCGGATGGTTGGAGACACTGTAGTCCAGTTGCAAATCCCGCCATTTGAAGGCAATGCCACCGGTGGCCAGTTGAATCCCGGTGGTGAAACCTGTCCGGAGCCAGAGGTTGGTGCGGATTTCATATTCGATTCCCGCTTTCACGAGGGCTTTCTGGTCAAGGTCCTTTTGCACTTCTGCCAAAAGTAAAACCGATTTTACCGGATTATAGGAAACGCCGGCTTTGGCGATGGTGGGCAGTTTTTCGTTCTGAAAATCTGATGCTTTGGTTTGGGTAATGTTGGAAATGGAGGCGGCGAAACTCACTTTGGGTGTCAGTTTGGCGAGGCCACCGAAGCTGAGGATGAAATGATTTCGGGCCGGAAATTCAGCGGCCTGCACCTGGTACCATTGTCCCTGAATGCCGATGGATGCAATGCCAAATACTTTGGCCCAGCCGGCTTGAGCCCGGGTTTGGTTGAACAGATCGGAACCAAAACGGGATGCGCCAAATCCGAAAGCGCCGTACTTTCCCGGGGTGGTGGCGGCTGCAAAAGCGATCTGGTTAAAAGCGGAAGAGTTGTATCGGTTTTCAAACGAAGCTGCCACGCCGCCTCTCTTCAGCCAGCCCAGACTTCCGATGTTGTTGTGTGCCGCCCAAACGTCTGTGAAAAGGGTCGAAATCTGCCCTGTTCCCATCGATCTGGGTCCGTATGAAAAGCCATCGTTTCCAGCCATCAACCGGAAACTGGTTCCTGAAAAGGACAACAAAAGGAAAATCCGGAAGGTTGATTTCATGTGTAAGGGGTAGTGAGTTCCGTTCAAATAATACCGCTGGCAATTTGAAATCAAAAATTTTGCGTTGCAACGATTTGACCGAAAAGATTACATCTTTCTAACTTATAGAATTTTACCACAATGCGAATTGGATTTCTGGCCTATGTTCGCAGCAGAATACCCTGTAATGATAAGATATTTAGCTACTTGCCTCTTTGCGATTCTGCCCGTTCTGTTTTCCTTCGGACAATGGAGGGCTCCCAAGTATTCCAATGAATTTCTTTCGATTGGAACCGGTGCCACCGGAATGGCGATGGCGGGCGCCCAAACGGCTTTTGTGTCGGACGTTACGTCGTCTTACTGGAACCCGGCCGGACTTTCCGAACTGGAGAAAAAATCCGAATTCAGTGTGATGCATGCCAGTTACTTCGGCGGTATTGCCAACTATGATTATGCGTCGGTGGCAACCAAAATAGACTCCCTTTCCACCATTGGGTTTTCGTATATACGTTTTGGTGTGGATGATATTCCGGATACCCGCCTGCTGATTGACAATGGTCAGGTGGATTACCGAAGGATTTCTACCTTTTCCTCTGTAGATAATGCATACCTGTTTAGTTATGGCCGCAAGAATGTCGGACTGAAAGGTTTGTCGGTCGGAGGAAATTTCAAAGTGATTTACCGCAAGGCAGGAAAGTTTGCCAATGCCTGGGGGTTTGGTCTGGATGCGGGTGTTAAGTACCACTGGAAAAAATGGAAACTGGCTTTGATGGCACGGGATGTGTCAACTACCTACAATGCCTGGGCATACAACACCAGCGAGTTTGAAAGTGTATTTGCGCAGACAGGAAATGCCATCCCGGTATCATCTGTTGAAATTACCTTACCAACATGGACACTGGGTGTTTGTCGTTCTATGCCATTCTGGAAAGACCGGATTCTGGTAACTCCGGCTCTTGACCTGGTGACAACATTCGATGGCAAGAGAAATACGATTATCAAATCAGATCTGCTTTCCATCGATCCCAGGTTTGGTTTGGAAGTGAAAGCGTACAATCTGGTGGCCGTCCGCGGTGGGATTGCCAGCTGGCAGAAAGTCAAAAATTTCGAACAAGGTGAAAACTGGAACTATCAGATTAATTTTGGGATCGGCCTCCGGTGGAAAGCCGTTTCAATCGATTATGCCATCACCGATCTCGGTAACCAGGCCGAGGCCCTTTATAGTCATGTGTTCAGCCTGAAAGCTTCATTCTAAACCTGTTATGTTAACATTTCCTCTCAATAAGCGCTCATTGCAACCCCGCCACTGGATTCTTCTGGGGATTCTCTATCTGGGAATTGTGCTGGCAAGTTTTGGTCAGACCAGCCCTACTTTTATCGATTGGGTGAAACTCAATCAGACCTATCTGCAGATCAAAGTTGCCAAAGATGGGATTTACAGGATCCAGGTTCCTCTCATTACCCAGCATTTTGGTAACGTATCCAATTTAAATGCGGCTGGTTTTCAGATTTTCAGAAGAGGAAAAGAACAAGCCATTTATGTGAATTCCGGGAACGATAACTTCCTCGATGGCAACGATTACATCGACTTTTTCGGCCAGATGAATGATGGAAGTACAGAAGTTGAAATGTATCAGAAGCCAATGGGCGCACGGAATGAATACCGGTCGGTTTACGATGATACGGCTCATTACTTTTTAACTTATTCACAAGCCTTGGATGGTAAGAGAGTGGTCAACAATGGATTGAACAACAATTCATCTGTCCCTTTTGAGTCATTTCATTGGAGGAGGGCTTCGAACTTTAAATATGAACAATATTCTTTGGGTAAAGGTCTCCGGGGAGACATTACATTTTCAAGTTATTTCACGCCCGGAGAAGGGTGGTGCGGAAGGGCTTATTCTGTTAATTTTGGTGATGTTGTCGGAAGCTATAATCAGTTTTTGTATACTCCGGTAAACAATATTTCCAATTTGTATCTGGGTGGACCACAGCCCATTCTTGAGCTTCTTCAGTATGGGCGCCAATCGGTGAATCACAAGGTCGACGTCATCGTAAGCAACAATCTGGTCAGTCTTGATACCTTCCGTTTTACCGGCCGAAGCAGCTACCTTTTCAGGAAATCCTTCAATGCCAATCTTATTGAAAACGGAACCCTCCACATCTGGCCTGCACCGCGTGGAACGGCAAACGTGTCTGTTGCCTATGCCCAGGTGGTGTATCCGGCCACTTTTCAGATGCCGCAAGCTTTTACCAGCCTCAGCTTCGACCTTCATCCGAATTCAACCAACTACTCGAGAGTCAGGTTTGATAATTTATCTGCATCGCCCGAATTATACGATGTCACAGATCCTTTCAATCCGATTCGTATTGGAGTCGGTTTTCAGAATGGCAGCTACATAGCCGGCATCAGTAACACGGCAGAAACCCGCAAAATGTGCATCCAATCTCAGGTATTTTCAGTGGGTTCCGGACAAGCAGAGAAATGCCGATTTACTTCCTTTAATCCGGTCAATTTCGATTACATCATTGTCAGTCACCCAAATCTGAGAAAGCCGGTTGGTTCGGTGCAGGATCCGGTTCTGGCCTACAAATCATACCGGGAAAGTCTGGAAGGCGGTGGTCACAAAGTGCTGGTTCTTGAGATGTCGGAGGTGTATCAGCGGTTTGGTTATGGAGATCGGAATCCATTGTCTCTACGGAACCTGTGTGGTTTTTTTGTTCAGAATGAAGTGAAGGTGAAAGCGCTTTTCCTCATGGGAAAAGGAATTACGGTGAATAATCGTTTCACAGGATATTACTCGCCAATGAACCTGATTCCAACCTTTGGAATGCCGGCTTCTGATAATGCTTTTGCCGTTGGCTTGGGTGAACCCGGCCGGACCATTTCTTTTCCGGTTGGCCGGTTGGCCGCTCAGACTCCCACGCAGGTGATGACTTACCTCAATAAAGTGAAGGAAACAGAAGGCTTTGCATATGATGACCTTTGGAAGAAAAATGTATTCCAAATTTCCGGTGGGCTCACGTCACTCGAGCAAAGTTCTTTTACCAACATCATGAACAATGAACTCCGTCCGAAAATCCAGGGTCCGTATATGGGTGCATCGGTGGGGACATTCAATAAATCATCCAATCAAACGATTGAATATGTGGATATGAGGGCTGTGCTGAACAGAGGAATTTCTCTTTTGAACTTGTTTGGTCATTCTTCCCGAACCTCGCCGGATGTAGAAATAGGACAGGTATCAGATCCAACACAGGGTTTTAACAATGCCGGAAAATATCCTCTGGTGATTGTAAATGGTTGCTTTACAGGTAACATCTATGAAGCGGACCAGTCGTTGAATGAAAACTGGATATTTACGCCGAATAAAGGAGCCGTCATGTTTTGGGCAGCTTCAGATGAAGGATTGTCGGCCAATCTCAGACGGCACATCAATACTTTTTACGATGTGGCGTTTACCGATTCGGCGCTCTTCGGTAAACCGTTTGGTCAGATTCAGAAAGAATGCATGCGGAAGTATTTGTCGGTTTTGTCTGCTGAGCCACAGCTGGATTCCTCATTTATGCACCAGTTTATGATGCACGGCGATCCTGTGATCCGGATTTTTGCCGCAGCAAAGCCGGATTACAAAACAGATAATTCAGAAGTGTTTCTTGCAACTGCCAATCCAAATGCCAGTTCCACGTCTTTACGTATTGGTGTCATTGTAAGCAATTTTGGCCGCACCATCCGCGATTCTCTCAAAATACGCGTCAACAGACGGTACTCAGATGGTATCACCAATGATTTTGTGTACCAGGTAAAACCGGTTTCCTATAAGGACACTTTCTATTTTGATCTTCCACAGACACAAGGATTCAATTATTCCGGAAACAACCGGTTCGAAGTGACGCTTGATTTTCTCAATGATGTTGATGAAATGAATGAATCCAATAATGTTGGCTTCTTTGAATATTTCGTTCCGGCATCCGGTATTCTTCCCATTTTTCCCAAGAACTATTCCATAGTTGGAAGCCGGAATGTGAAGCTAACTGTACAGTCAACCGACTTTTTCTCACCCGGCAGAAAGTACATTTTCCAGATCGATACGTCGGCACGGTTTAACAGTGGGCAAGGCATTTTTACCCAGTCGCCGGAAATTCTTGCCGGTAACCTTTGCTCATGGAATGTTCTGCTCCCACTTGATATAGACAGCACCGTATTTTACTGGCGGGTGCGCTTTGCCGATCAGTTGAGTCCGGCCGACACCACCTGGTATCACATGAGTTTTGAGTACATCAAAAATTCATCAAACGGTTGGGCTCAGTCTCATTTTTACCAGTTCCGTAAATCGGAAGACCAGGGTGTCAGAAAGAACTACGTTTCCAGAACCTGGGAATTCCCAACTCAGGAATCCTTCATTGATATCACTGTTTCAGGAGGAAGTAAACAAGGACCTGAACTGTATTCTCTTTTGCTGGACGGAATATCTGTTCTCAAAGGGGCCATTAATTCTTCCGATTGCTACAAACCAGGGTATCCCAGAATAGGTGCCGTAACATTGGATCGATGCAGTCTCAAACCCAAATTCTGGAACTACTCCAATGATCCGATTGGCTATTATTATACAGGTTGTGGACGTCTGCCGTTTTCGGTGAACATTTTTGAAATGACCAAAAGCTACAACACGCTCAGGGTGTATTTTCAAAAATACATCAATGCCCGGGTGAATGAAGGTGATTATGTGATTTTGTTTCCTTTGGATTCGGTGGTGATGGACAGCCTCCGGAAATATGGAAATGACGTATTGCCATTGATTGGTGTGGACGTTCAGGCTCTTGCGGGTCTTCAGAATGGAAATCCGTTTATTATTTTAGGAAAGAGAACAGCCAATCCAAGTCCGGGTCAGGCCACGGTCGTTCTTCCTCTCGCAAATGGATCGCCCACCAACCGCCAGACGCTGAACCTGAAAAAGCAGGTTCAATCGGCCTGTTCTGCTGGATTGATCACTTCTACCAAGATCGGACCGGCCTCTCAATGGAAAAAGCTGATTCGCCGGTTTGCAGATGGGGAAACAGCCGTTTCCGACCGCAACAACCTTGAGCTGATTGGAATCCGGTTGAACGGGAAAGATTCCGTCCTTCAAAAGCAGATTCCATCATTTCCCTTTGATCTGACTTCCATCAATGCCGATACCTTTCCGTATCTTCAGCTTCGGGCTTCTGTAAATGACAGTACGTTTTTTACACCGTCTACCCTCAAACGCTGGATGGTCTTGTACGAAGGTGTGCCGGAAGGCGTGATCAATACAACGCTTGTTCCGATCAAAGAATACCAGCCGGGCCTTCTTCAGGAAGGGGACTCCCTCGGTTTTCGTTTCGCCTTCACGAATATTTCCAACAAAGAATTCGCCGATTCTGTCAAGGTTCATTTTTACTTCAATGGACAGATTGCACAGGAGAAGCTTCTCGGTAAATTAAAGCCCGACAGTTCTCTGCTTTTCTCGTATCCCCGATTTAGCACACTGGGAAAATCCGGTAACAACCAGCTTCTCGCATTTGTGAATCCACGGATTCAGCCGGAAGAATACTACGAGAACAATGCACTGAATATTCCATTCCGGGTGGCGGCCGACAAGTTTCAACCGGTGCTGGATGTTACGTTTGATGGAGTTAAAATCATGAACGGCGACTTTGTTTCCAATACGCCTTTGGTTTCAGTTTCGTTGAAAGATGAAAATAAATTCCTGCTCAAAACCGATACGGTTGGGATGGTTCTTTTGCTGAACCGTCCTTGTACCGGATGCCAGACCGAGCGCATTCCGTTCAATTCACCGAATATCAAAGTTTATCCGGCGGGTGCTGATAATCTGTTCCGACTCGAATACCGTCCTGATAAGCTTGAAAATGGATTGTACCGCCTGGCTGTACAAGGTGCAGACGTAAAGGGAAATCCATCCGGAAGCAATGTGTATCAGGTGGAATTCAACGTTCTCGACCAGAATACCATCACCAATTTTTATCCGTATCCCAATCCGTTCACCACTTCCTGTCAGTGGGTATTTACGCTCACGGGTGAAATGCCGGATGATTTTAAAATTCAGATCATGACGGTCACCGGCAAAGTGGTGAGAGAAATTATGAAGTCAGAACTTGGGCCGCTGCGGATCGGAAACAACATCACCACCTATCGCTGGAACGGAACGGATGAGTTTGGAGACCGGTTGGCAAATGGTGTGTATTTATACCGGGTGGTAATGAAAGAGGGCGTTACTTTTGCCAAACGGGAGACGGCGGGCGACCATACCTTTACCAAAGGTTTTGGAAAGCTTTACATCATCCGTTAATCACCTGATTAATTTATGTTTTGGATAAGAAGCCTGTTTCTGACAGGCATCTTTTGTTTCATGCTGATGGCCGGTAATGCAATTGCCGCTAACCGGATTGTGCATGGATTTTCCAAAGATGCGGCCACCGGCATTGCCATACCATTCCCTAAAATCGTGGTCGAAGGTGGTGCAGAATGGATGGGTGATATGGAAGGAAATTTCACACTGTCTGTGCCGGAGGGCCCAGTAAAAGTGACGGTGATGGCTTACCAATATCTGGAAACCGATGTGCTTCTGGTTGGAACAGATTCTGTAAAAGCCTATCTGTATTTTGCGCACCCCTTCTCATTTCAGACCATTACAACGGGTCCGGCAAAAAGCATCATCAAATCCCTCCTTCAAAATCGTTCCAAGGCAGATCCCAGACACGAGCGAAACTATCAGTATCAGAGCTATAACAAAATTCTGATCACCACTCAATACTTCTCGGCGCTCAAAATTTATCTCGATAACCTGATCCGGCTTTTCTCCCCCGTCCGTTTGAACAACTTTTCAACAGACCACCACATTTTCCTTATGGAGTCGGCTTCTGAACGGATGTTTCAATCCAGGTTTCAGCAAAAAGAAAGGGTGGTTGCTTCCCGGGTTTCCGGTATCAACAAACCGCCGGCTCTTTCGCTCGTTTCGGGATTTGAACCGTTAAGTGTCTATGAGCCTTTCCTTCGGATCGGTTCGAAACGATACGTTTCTCCTCTGGCCGGAAGACCGGGAAAACGGTATGTTTTCTTTATGACCGACAGTATCCGGATGGATTCCCAAACGGTTTACATCATTAAATTCAATCCGAAGTCGCTCCGAAACAAGGAGTTGCTCCAGGGATTTATTTATGTGGCGAAATCCCCAATGGGTGTCATCGGGTTTCAGATGTGGCCGGCTTTTGACCGTGAAAGCACCTACAGTCTGCTTCAGAAATGTGAATTGCTTCCTTCTGGCCGTTGGTTTCCGTCTGAAATCAAAACCACCTACCAGACAAACCGACTCGGCGCACTTAAAATTCCCATTACCGCTTCCAGTAAAACCTATTTGTTTAATGTTTCAAAGCTGGAAAGACCAGACAGTGTTCGCTTTAATGAGGTGATTTTTGAATTTCAGAAAGAGGATCTCAATAAGGAAACATCATTTCCGGCACGACTTCGTCAGGAAAGGCTAAGCCAGCAGGACAAAAATACCTACCAGTATTATGAAAGTGTGGGATCCCTGAAAGGTGTAGACCGCTATCTGACGTTCGGGCAGAAACTGGCAGCGGGTCGCATTCCGTTTGGTCGTGTGGATGTCGTTTTCAGGAAAGCCATCACGGTGAATGACAGAGAAGGGCTTCGTCTGGGACTTGGTTTGCAATCCACAGAACTCTGGTCTGAAAAGCACCAGGGTGGAGGCTATTTTGCCAAAGGACTCAAAGACAAGCAGTGGAAATTTGGTTTGAATTACCGCTACTTTCTCAATCACCGGAATTCATTCTTTACCCAATGGAAGAACGACCTGGCGGAACCGGGTATTTTTCAGTTTGGATTTAACAATCTCCAATATCCGACCGAACAACTTCGTCTCATCCGGATTTCCCGGTTTGATGCAATTCATGTGGCCGAAGTGGGTTGGGATACACAATGGCTTCCCAATCTGTTTACCCGTATTTCGGCAGAAGGTGGAAGACGAAATTATCTTTACTCGTACCAGTTTGTGCCGGATTCAACCGCCAATGGTACAGATATCGCCGAACTGAAAGCCGATCTGCACTGGTCTCCGGGAGAACAGTTTGCCCGGTTGGGAACTGAAAAGTTCAGTCTGAAATCCGACTTTCCAGCTTTCTGGCTTCAGATCGCTCAGGGATACAAAGGCGTTTCCAAAGATGCTTTCACTTACACCCGGCTGGAAGCCAAAATGCAGTGGACTCGTAAAATCCTTGGTTTCGGTGAAATCGGAATTCAATGTGTGGCAGGTTGGCAGAAAGGTCAGGTTCCATATCCGTTGTTGTTCTCAAACCGGGCGTCCTACCGCGATTTTTCTCTGCTTTCCTACAACAGTTTCGAAACCATGCGTTACAATGAGTTTTTGCAGGATCGGTATGTGAGTGTTTTCTTCTCCCATAAGTTTACCAGAATGCAGATTTCGACCTTGCCGTACCGTCCATATTTCAGTTTTGTACACAACATGGGATGGGGCAGGTTGAGCAATCCTGAAAATCACCGGTTCATCAAAGTGCAGGACATGCCCAAAGGCTATTTTGAAAGTGGATTGTTCCTCAACGATCTGTTCGTTATTCCACTGACGGGTCTCAATCTTGGCATCGGAGCCGGGATTTTTGTGCGATATGGTCCGTATGCATTGAATGGCTATCTCGACAATATAGCCTTTAAATTTTCCACCAATCTGGGTTTCTGACAGGTGAAAATGTGATCTGCGATTTACTTCAGTGAAGTGATCAAAGCCTCATGCAGCAGCGTCATCCCAATTTTTTCCAATAATGGATTGTTTTGGTTGGCAAGCAGAACGATTCCTGTTTGTTTCTCCGGGCAAAACGCCATATACGATGTAAATCCACCTGTGCAGCCTCCATGCCAGAGAATCGGCCCGGCACCCGTCAGCTTTCCGGTGAAATTGTCGATGTGCCAGCCTTTGCCAATCGCACCAATGGGAAACGAAACCGCTTTCTGCTGGGTGTTGCGAAACACGTCATACAGGGGGCTGTTGTTGAACATCTGAGCTTTGAGAAAAATACTCATTTCCACAATGTTGCTGCGGATCGCATCACTGGCCTGCAATACTGGAAAGTGCCAGTTGCAGGTTAGATTTCCAGCTGTGTCATGTCCCTTGGCCAGTAAAGAAGAGTCCCGAAGAATCAGACTGGTTTTTTTCATACCAAGCGGTGCACAGATGTCGTTTACCAGCAGGTTTTCATAACTGCGGTGCAACTTATATTCCATTACATCACCCAGTAAAGAAATGGCAATTTCTGAGTACTCATAGTTGTACCAGTTCGGGTCTTTTTTGTCTGTCGGACTTCTATAATAATAATCAGAATGTGACCGGTACAAATTCTCGAATGGATTGCAAGGGTGGCGACGGGCCGTATCCAGCAATTCCTGTTGAATTCGGGGAAACCCTCCGGTATGAGTTGCCAGATGAAGTAAGGTAGTGCCATCATCCATCGATGGAACCCGGTTGGCAGGCAGCAGGTCGTAGAGATGATCGTCCCAGTTAAATAGTCCTTTCCGTGAATGCAGTTCGGCCAGTGCGGTAGTGAAAACAATGGTAAGATCGCCCAGCTCAAATAAGGTGGATGTATCGATTGGTTCTCCTGTTACCTTATTCTTCACACCATAAGATTTGTACAGAATGGTGTCGCCTTTTACCAACGCCAAAGCCAGGCCGGGTGTGTTTTTTCGATCGAGATAATACTGACATTCATTGTCAATCTTCCGGGTTAAATCGTGTGTGTCTTTCCGCTGTGAAAGTGAAAAATACAGCCAACCGGTATAGAGCAAAATGGATCCGACAACGATCAGGACCAGAATTCCAATAATTTGTACGAGTTGTTTCAACCTCAGCCCTGGTTTATTTCAGGATTGTAAACATAATTGAGAATCTGCTTTCAACACCAGAAAAATGATTTCCTTCTCTGAAAAGGTAGTCATAGTTGCTTCTATTCCAATGTCCAACGGATGCCCGCGTATCCGGTCATGCCTTGAACGGGAGCGTAGTTGTAGGAAGGATCGAATGTATAGCCCTTTGGATTGTCGATGGAAACGGATTTGTCAAACGGATCAAAAGGACGAAGAATCGGATTTTTGGGAATGAAATTCAAAAGATTGCGCACACCGGCAAAAAGCTCAAGACCATGAAGAAACGGACGGCTCGCCTGAAGATTGACCAACGGATACACAGGTGACCAGGCCGGCCGGAAATCGTTGGGAAACACCGGTAATTTCATGGGGCCGTTGATGCGTCCTGTCAGATCCAGCATCCACCTTCCGGTTTTGTATCCCAGGCTAAAGGTGCCCGAAACGGGTGGCGCAAACTGCTGTTGGAATTTTTCAAGCGGGCCATTGTTGGTTCGGTTCATTCGAAACACCTGCATCACAGTGATGCCTGCCATCGCTTTCCAACCGTTTTCAAAATTCCGTTCAAAATTCAACGAAACGCCTCTTGAAATTCCGTATCCATTTAGGTTGTCATAGATGATTTTATCGGGATCTGAATCGAAATCGCCAATGATCTGGTTCGAAAACCGGCTGTAAAACACGTTGACTTCCAGGTTGCTGAATCCGTTTCTATGCACGAAATAGCCCTGATATCCCAGGTTGATGTTCCAGCTTTTTTCGGGTTTCAGCGATTGAGCAATCACCACTTCACGGGCACCGGTCAATGCGGCATGGTCTTCGGTAAACAGATTCACCACCCGAAAACCGCTCCCACCAGAAGCCCGGATGCTGTGGTCGGAATTCAATTTCCATTTCAGTCCGGTGCGGGGTGTGAAAATACTGCCATGCATCGAATGATGGTCGTATCGAATTCCGCCGAGAACAGAAAGTTTTGGGATGATCTGGTAATCAGCTTGCGCAAAAATGCCCGGTAAAAAGGTCCTTGCATTTTGATTCCGGACTTTCTCCACTTCTGAAACCTCAGTGGCCGGCGTATTGTCATCATACACAATAAATCGCACCGGAATTCCCGATACCCAGTGCAGATTCTCTTTTGAACCAGACCAGATCAATTGAGCAAATCCGGTGTGTTGAAAAGCCAGAAAGTGATTCCGTCCGTAATATGAATTCTGAAAATGATAGTTGTAGGAATAGTCCAGCTTGAGGTTTCCGTTGTGCGACAAGGGAAGCGTTCCCAGCAGTTCGGCCCGGCGGGTGACAATGGATTCTCCGTATACCGAATCACTTCCCGCCCAGCGTGGCGACCATTGCATTTCACCACCCCAGCGGTCTTCGGCAAACAAACGGACAGCCAGTGATTTTTTGCCCTGTGTTTTGGAATGGAAGTCCCATTTGTTGAATATGGAAACCCGTTTCTGCAATGCCAGATCGGTGAAGTTATCGTGGTTGATGTCTTTCGGGATTCCGTAGTGAAACATATTTATACCCAGTAAAGCCTGGTGTTTGCCTGCTTTCCATTTGGTGGATATGTCGGAAGAGAATTCCCCGATCGATGTGCCCGACAGTTCCGTCCGGACAAGAGGAGCACTTCCGGCGTCTTTGGTGATCACATTAATTACGCCCGCCAAAGCCTCGGAGCCATAAAGCGTGGAAGCAGGGCCTTTCACCACTTCAATGCGTTTGATCAGCGATTGCGGGATTCCGGCCAGACCATACACCGTCGAAAGCGAGGACACAATCGGCATTCCGTCGATCAGAATCATGGTGTAAGCACCTTCGAGTCCGTTGATGTGAATGTCTCCCGCACTGCACACATTGCAGTTGAGCTGGGGTTGAACACCGTTGATCATGTTCACCGATTCCATTAAGGACGGTGCCCAGGTTTTTCGGAACAAAGCGGGTGTGTACACTTCAATCGGTAGAATCGATTCCTTTCGCTGTACTTCGTTCATGGTTCCGCTCACCACCACTTCGTCCAGTTCTCTGTTTTGGGGTTGAAGGTAAAAAACCTGAAAGCTTCCTTTCCCGATCAGGAAAGTATCGGTCACATAGCCGGCTGCGGCAATGCAAATCTTTTGATCCGGAACGGAGAGTACAGGAAACTTAAAATGACCTGCTTCATCGGAAGAAAAGCCCCGACCGGAAGGAAGCAGTTTCACCTGAGCAAACCCAATCGATGTCTCATTTCCGGCATCCCGGATTTTACACTGAAACTCAATTTTCTGTCCGTACACTTGCGTCTGCCAAAGGCTGAACAAGATGAAGATGAAAGAATTAAGGTGGGTGGAATTCATAATATTAGGCAAACCTAAGTTTTAAATTTGGGATGCTAAAATAATTGATCTTGTATTGCCGGATTTCAGATGGATTGGATGGAAATTGTATTCCGATCACTTGGATTTTGTTCTGACAGTTTGGGTTCTGAAGCGAGGACTCTACATTTGAGAAATGATACAACATCCCTGGCACGAAATCCCATCCGGATTTGATCCGGAAAATGGACGGATCCATGCACTGATTGAAATTTCGACCGGTATGCGAACGAAGTATGAAGTCGATAAGCCCAGCGGCATTCTGAAACTCGATCGAATCCTGTATTCATCCATCGCGTATCCAGCCAATTATGGGTTCATTCCAAAATCGCTGGGCATTGACGGCGACCCGCTTGACATCATGATTCTCTGTAAAGAAAAAATCCAGCCTTTGTGTCTGGTTCCGGCAAGGATCATCGGTGTGATGCGCATGGTGGATCAGGGACAAACCGATGATAAAATTCTGGCGGTGCCTGTGAACGATCCTGCTACCCGTGCGATGACAGACGTTGTGCATCTGGAAGAATACCAGCGTATGGAACTGAGGGAGTTTTTCGAATCCTACACGAAACTGGAAGGGAAATCAGTTCAGGTTCCGGATTTTCAGGACAAGTTTGTTGCCCTTTCTCTGGTCAAAGAAGCCATTGCCCTGTATGCAGCCACCTATCCGGCTGCCAATCAATAATCATTACGGCATTTCTTTCCGGCACCAGTTCCAGCCCTGTGCACCATATAGAGCACTTAAAGGCTGAAGTCTCTGTTTGAATCCCGGGTAGTTTTTAGAAGGCACTTCGGTCCAGACCACTTCGCTTAGAGCGGCCATTCTCGGCAACACCATGTACTGCACCTGGCTGAAGGTCTGGATGTATTCGGTCCACACATTTCCCTGAGCGCCCATAATGTATTTCTTTTCATCGGCCGTAAGAACGGCAGGTTGTGGGTCGTAGCTGTACACTTTTTCCAGTGTGGTCAGTCCTCCGATCGCCAATGGTTCTTCCGATTTTGGCTCGTGTTGATAGTGGTCGAAATAGCAATGGGTACCCGGACTCATCACCACATAGTGTTTCATTTTGGCGGCTTCAATTCCTCCTTTTTCGCCTTGCCAGCTCATCACAGCGGCATTTTGTGCCAGTCCGCCTTCCAGAATTTCGTCCCAGCCCATGAGTTTCCGTCCTTTAGAAACCAGGTAATGATCGATCTGCTGGATGAACCAACTCTGCAATTCGTCTTCGTTTTTCAATTTCAGACTGTCCTTAAACTTCTGAATCCTCGTGTTTTTCCGCCAGTGCTTTTTCATCGCTTCATCACCGCCCACATGAATGTAGGCCGACGGAAACAACGCCATGGTTTCGTCGAGCACTTTTTCAAGGAACCGGAAAGTAGGAGGGAAGGGATTGAGAATATGATCGGTTCCGCCCCAGACGGTCATTACTTCAGTGGTGGTGTCTTTGCTCGCCAGCTCCGGATAGGCCGCAATCATTTCCTGACAGTGTCCCGGCATTTCGATTTCCGGAATCACCGTAATCATTCGCTCTGAAGCGTATTGCACAATGTGCCGGATCTGGTCCTGGGTATAAAATCCACCATAGGGTTTGCCGTCAAAGGTCCGGGGTTTATCGCGGTGGTGACCGTTCATGGTCTGTGGTCTGAAAGCCCCTACTTCGGTCAGTTTCGGGAACGCTTTCACTTCCATTCTCCAGCCCTGGTCGTCGGTGAGATGCCAGTGGAACACATTCATTTTGTGCAGGGCCAACATTTCAATATAGGTTTCCACTTCCTGTACCGAAAAAAAGTGACGGCTCACATCCAGGTGCATGCCTCTCCATGTAAACCGTGGTTCATCCAGAATGGTGCCACAGGGAAATGGTTTGCGTTCTTTGAACAAAGGAAAGACCAGTTGTTTCAGACTGACCAGTCCGTAAAAAAGTCCTCGTACCGTTTTGGCCGAAACCACAATCTCCTCTTTTTTGATCCGGATCTGATACCCTTCCGTTCCGGTTTTAACGTTTTTGTCAATCAGAATACTCACTACCCTCGGGCATTTTTCGAACATGTCCAGGGGTTTGAAGTAACCCGTTGCTGTCGTATCTGCCCATCGTTCAAACTGACGGTACATGGATCGTATCGCTTCCGTAGAATCGGGACCCGCCATCCATTTCCAGGTCGGATTCAGACCACAGAGCTCTTTTTCAGGCTTTTCGGTTTTGGGTTTTGGGATGATGTCCCAGCAAAAGGCATTAGAAACGGACAGGCACAGGATGGCAAAAAGCAAAACGAAATTTTTCACAGGCAAATGTTGGATAAGTGTTTGAACCTTTTGTTAAACCGACTGCAAGCTTAGCGGTTTTTCACGGAACTGCCTGACCTGCCTTCGAAACCTAACCAGTGACGTACTTGAGCAAAACGGACTTCAGCTCTTTCTTTCGTTCTCTTGAAACCGGAACCCGTGAACCGTCCTTCATTTCGATCAGATTTTCAGTCGGATGGAATTGTTTGATGCAATGAGTGTTTACCAGATGGGAAATATGCACCCGTATAAATTGCCTCGGAGCAAGAATTTCTTCGAGAGCCGCCAGGTGCTTTGCTGCCAGAAAAGGAGGTTGGTTGTTCGTGATGATCCAGCAATAACTCCGGTTGGCTTCCAGGCGGATAACTTGTTCGAGGTGGAAAACTTTTTCATCTTTTGCATCCGGTATTTTCAGTTCGAAATCCAGCAGCATGGGGTTGTCCTCATACGTTTTCATGGAATAAAAACGATCCATTGCCCTGGTAAATCCACGTTTGATCAGTTCAGGAGTAAGCGGTTTTAATAGCAGGTCAGCCGCCGGATAATTATACGCTTCTAAAGCGTGTTCAACTTTGGATGTAGTAAAGACGATCTCAAATTTGATTTTCCCTGCCTTTTCCAGAAACTGAAATCCACTTTCGTTTTTCAGTTCTGTATTCAAAATGACCAGCTGTGGCTTTTCCTTTTTTACTAACTCCAGTGCTTCTGATACAGATTCGGCCTCTCCAACAACCACAGCATTTGGAATGAATTTGCTAAATAAATCGTTGATTAACTGGCGGCAGTCCGGGTCATCATCAATGATGAGGGTTTTCATTTTGGGCATATTGGGAGTGTTATAAATGGGTGAAAGAAAGGTGCAGGTCGGTTATTACGTCAGATGAAATGTCGGGATAAATCAGGAAGGGATTAGAAAGTCAAAGTTGCAAACAAAAGAATCAATTAGGCCAATTCATTTATCAGAATTTGATATGTCTGATCCTGGAAAATCGATTCTCAACGCAATTCAGGGAATTAAGTTTGGTATCCTGAAAAAATATTTTCAAGTCATCCGTTCATCCACCAGATACAGGATTGATTCGTAATTCTTGTGAGTCGCCTCTTCCATCGCCATTTCGCAGGTTCGGGTGGAAGAATAGTATCCATCCGCTGGTTTTGCACAGGCTTCCACCGCTTCCTGTTTTGTGGCCGAAGCCGTCAGTTCCGGAATCAGAAATCCGCGGTCGCCCGCCATTCCGCAACAGCCACTGTTCATCGGTACCTGAACTTCCTCCGCAAAATAGTTGGCAATCGCCAGAAAGGCAGGGCCCGATTTCATCTTCTCCAGGGAACAAACCGGATGCAACACAATCCGTTCTTTTTTACGGACCGCCCCCAATCGTGGCAACACCATCGAGTGCAGAAAATCCACACTGTCCAGAATGCGAAGCCGGTCGAATTTCAACTGGTTTTCGGCGGACAGTACCGGACGAATATGATGCAGCGTGTAGGCACAGGAACTCACATCGATCACCACCGGCAGTAGGCCTTCGTCACTGGCTTTCCAGAGTTTATCGAACGTCTGGCGTGCCGTCAGTGCATACGCAGGCTGAAGTCCTTTCGACGAAAAAATCTGGCTGCAGCACATTCCCGTAACGGATTCGGGCAGCACCACGGAAATCCGGGCTTTGGCGGCCACACTCAGAAAGGTATCGGCCAGGTTTTTCTCTTTGCCTTCGTAGGTGCCCATCATCCGCGTAATGCAGGACGGAAAATAAACGACCGTATCGGCTGAAGAATCACGTCCGGCATTTCGTTTCAGTCCCGCCAGATCGGGTGGCTGCGGAATGGAATGCGACCACAAGGGAAAGGACGGAATCACTTTCCGGATCGTGCGGGTCAGGTTCGTTATGGCGTTTTTTCCAAACACGCCATTCACCGAGTGCCCTGTCCGCAAAGCCAGTCGGGCCATCCATTCCACCGCACCAAAATTCCGGGCCACAAACAGAGCAATGTCGTTTTGGAAATCAGAATGATTTTCTCTGCGTAATCGTTTCACCAGATCGCCTGTGTTGATGTCTACCGGACAAGCCGTTGCACACAAACCATCCACGGCACAGGTGTCCAGACTTTCGTACTGCGACTCTTTCAGTAACAATTGGTATTGTTTCAGGTTGCCTTCGTTTTTGAGTTTCTGCAGCGCCCTTCGGATCACGATTCGTCTTCTTGGTGTGGCCGACAAATCACGACTCGGGCATTTGTGTTCGCAGTAACCACATTCGATGCAGCGGTCCACTTCTTCTTCCACCTGAGGCAGTTCTTTGAGATTCCGGATGTGGACGTTTTTGTCCGGATTGATGATCACACCCGGATTGAGCAGATCGTCCGGATCCACCGCCGATTTGATCCGTTTCATGATCGCATAGGCATCAGGTCCCCATTCGGTTTCCACAAACGGCGCCATGTTCCGGCCCGTACCGTGTTCGGCTTTGAGAGTGCCGTTGTATTGATGCACCACCAGATCCACCACCTCCCGTATGAACCGGTCGTAGCGATCAATTTCCTCCGGTGTATCAAAGGCCTGGGTCACCACAAAGTGGATGTTCCCGTCTTTGGCATGCCCGAAAATAATGGCGTTGGTATACTGATGGGTTTTGAATAGCACCTGCAGATCGACAATGGCATCGCCCAGTTTTTCTACCGGGAAGGCAATGTCTTCCAGAATCACCGTGGTTCCACTTTTGCGGACGGCCCCGACTGCCGGGAACAGTCCCTTCCGCACATTCCAGAAAAACGCCTGGCGGACGGAATCGCGTGTAAACTCGGGCGGTTCCAGCAGGGAAAGCTGTTCCGCCATTACGTGAAACAACTGCACCTGTTCGTCCAGTTTTTCTTCCGATGCCTCCTGAAATTCCACCAGCAAAGCAGCCGCCTGTTCGGGCAGAAGTTTGACTTGCGGTGGCATGCCATCCAGATTCTCGACGGCTTTTAAGGATGCCCGGTCCATTAGTTCCACCATCAATGCACCCGCTTCTTTTAATGGAACGATTGCCTGACAGGCCGCATACACCGTTGGAAAATACAACAAGGACGTCGATTTGAAGGGATGGTCCGCAATCGTTTCCATCACCGCTTCGGCAATAAAAGCCAGCGTTCCTTCGGCGCCAATCAGCAGGTGGGCCAGAATATCGAGGGGATGTTCATAGTCCACCAACGCATTGAGCGAATAGCCGACCGTGTTTTTGGTCTGGTATTTCGAGCGGATTTTCTCCTGCAAAACGGCATTTGAAAGGATCTCTCCTCGAATGGCCGCGATTTCCGAAAACAGCTCCGGGCATTCCGATTCAAAGCGATCGTAATCCGATTTTTCGGCGGTATTAAATGACTTCCCATCGGGCAGAATAAACCGGATGGATCGGGTGGTGTGGTAGGAATTGTTCACCACGCCACAGCACATACCGCTGGCGTTGTTCGACAGAATTCCCCCCATCATAGCCGCCGAAATACTGGACGGATCGGGACCGATTTTTCGTTTCCAGGGCTTGAGCCGGGCGTTCACCATGGCGCCGGTGATACCGGGCTGTACCTTCACCCGTTCACCCGCATCCAGAATGTCGGTGCGGTTCCAATGCTGACTCAGATCGACGAGGATTCCGTCCGTAATCGATTGGCCCGACAGACTGCTGCCGCCTCCCCTGAAAACGAGGGGGATTTTGTTCGCCTTCGAAAAACGAAACAGGGCCACGATTTCCTCTTCGTTCACCGGCTGGACCACCGCTTTGGGAAGCAGATAATAAAAGCCGGCATCGGAGGCAAACGACACCCGGTCGATGTACCGTGCCCGTATGCGGCTGGCCGGAAGGATGGACTGCAGTTCGTTTTCGAGATTCATTCAGGAATTATCCAATCGGGCCCAAAGGCTCCTTCCCGCAAATAAACCGATATCTGAGTGAAGGGAAACGATTCAATTGATTGTTCTTTTAAATTTCCTCTTTCAGGTAATGAGAAAACCTATGAGGTCTTCGAAGATGGCTCATGGCGC
>CAMCXM010000041.1 GCA_945883425.1 Spirosoma fluviale | reverse complement strand
GGAACCGTTTCAACGAATTAAAAATAGAAGTGTTAAAGTACTGACAAAATCCCTCCTTCCACATGAATAACTTGATCATTGACAAAATAGAATGCTTCAGAGGCGAAAAAATATGGAACACCGGCGACCAATTGACCAGCTAAAATCCTTGGAACAGGAATTAAGTTCTGGTTTTTGATTCATCCGGCACAGATTTCCTGAGTCCTCTTCCTGTAGAAATTTGAACCAATCATCAAACCAGACAGCAAGTGTTTTCCGGAAAAGGCACATCTCCGGATAGCCTCCGGAAAGATGACATCTGACTGAAAAACGGAAGGTATGTTTAGAAAAACCGTGTGCAGATTTTCTTCCTTCTTGCGTTCGATCCGGTTCAAATCCCGTTGGTAGTGATCTAAAGAATCTGTGATGCAAAGAAGATAAATTTTGCGGGCTAATCATGGTTAGAAACCGGATTTTCATACAGATGTTTTCGCAAAGTTCTGAGTAGTTGAAAAGGAACGGTTTCATCAAAGGCAGGCATTAGATTCCGGATGCTTTCGGCAGGTGGCTGAAAGGGTAGCCAGGTTTCAAAAAAATGAATAAACCGAAGGACCGCCAAGCCGTCGAACCAGGCATAAAAAGCTTTCAACCGTTGTTCTTTTTGGAGAGAAGAAGACCGGATCCGGACAAGTTCCGGCATAACATTTCCCTGCTGCCACCATGCATCGCAACCAGGATGTGCCGACTGAAACCGCTCAAAATCGGGGGATTCGGCAACATCGACCGATTCCAGAAAGGCCGTACATTCTTCCATAAATATCTTGAGAAACCGGAAACAATCAGGGTGATAGCGTAAATATTGACCAACACCGTCATCCTTCCATTTCTGCTGAAACCGTCCGGTTCCAAACGGCACACGGGTAGAAATGCGACAGGAAGGAAACACCATCGTGCCATGTAATGCGATTGTGGGGTAATGAGGGAAGAGTTTGTGAAGAAAATAGAAATCTTCACCGGCTTTCCGTTGGTTCATACCTCCAGAACGGGCATATGGAAGCGCTTTGCAAGCCATCGAAGATCCAACGGTGTGGTGAAAAAACGGGTAACCAGCGAAATGCAGTCCCAGCCGGTAATACTCGAGATAGATTTCATATTCCTCAATTCCCTTTTTAAGGACAGGATCGGTATCATCACCAACCGGATGTAAAAATTCAAAAACGGCGACCTGAGAAGTGGAATCATAAAATTCTCTTTCGATCCGAAGGAGGTAATCTTCCGAAACGGTGCAGTCCGCATCCAGACAAACAAGGGCCGGATTCTCACCGCTTGAAACGACGTGAAGAATGACGGCATCCATTCCAATTTTTCGGGCAAGGCCGACTCCCGCATTTTTATCGGTGAGATCAGTGGCGTCTACAGCCACCCATTGAATATGCGGTGATGCCAATTGTTGTTGGACTACAATCTCAAGCCCTTTCCGGTTGAGTTGCTTTTGTTCTGGTGAATCACTCTCTTTTCCGTTGATGACCACCACAACGGAGACTGCAGTTTCCACAGGAAGGCAACCCGCAATACTTGCCAGTGTCTGAGCCAGCTTTTCTTCCGCATAAGACGGTACGACAACGTAAATTCCGGCTTCTCTCAACTTCACATTGCGAGAAACTTCATGAATAAAAAAGCGGTGAATGTAATTTGCGTAAGCGATTTTTGCCTCTTCAATGGCCTTTGGCGAACCCGTCATCGGTGCAAGATTACGTAAAATGAAGGTTTCTCTGGATCTCAAAATTTCTTCATCACCCAAATGGGTGGAAGCGGTGATGGCCGATTTCCCATCGTTCATTCAGGATCATGCCAATTGTGAGAAAAAGGCGTCTGCCATGGCCATGAGTCTGGTTTCAAAATACCCGGACCGACCAAAGATAATTCCTCCGTTGATTGATACTGCGATAGAAGAACTGGAACATTTCCGTGATGTCGTGGCCTGGATGGACAAACTGGGTGTACCACTTCCGTCGGACATGCAACAGGATTTGTATGTGAATCAACTGATTGCACTGGTTCGGAAGGGCCGTGATGAAGGACTGATCGATCGTTTGTGTCTGGGATCCATCATCGAATGCCGGGGAGCTGAGAGATTCCGTCTTGTGGAAGAAGCCCTGACCGAACCGGGGATCAAACGATTTTATAAAATTCTCTGGGCATCCGAAGCCAAGCACGGAAATATGTTTGTGGAGCTGGCCCTGGAATATTTCGCTCCGGAAATTGTGTTTTCCAGGTTGGAGGAACTACTGGGAGCAGAAGCACAAATACTGGAGGGACTGGAAATAAAATCTGCTCTGCATTAAAAATTTCACGTTATGGAAATGCGAACCGAATGTGAACGATGCCACATTCCACTTGGGATGGAATCAAACGCGTGGATTTGCAGCTATGAATGCACGTATTGCGAAAACTGCAAACAGAAACTTCAAAGTTGTTGTCCGAATTGCGAAGGAGAGTTGGTGATCCGCCCAAAACGAAGACCGAAGCAACTGCCGTCCGTTCAAGAGCCAAACAAGACTGGCTGATTTTTCAATACGTTGTTTTATTCCGGCTCGTTAATCTTTGCGAGGTCCGAAAACGAACTATTTTCCAGCACCGCCAGGTTCGCGTCACGAACTTTTTCCATTAACCTCCTGAATCGGCAGGAAAATTCTGACACGCAATCGTCGCACTTTTGGTAAAAATGAAGCGATACGCAGGCCACCGGAGCGATGGGTCCTTCTATTGTCCTGAAAACATTGGCCAATGAGATCTGCGAAGGCGGGACTTTTAGAAAGTAGCCGCCGCCTTTCCCTTTTTTACTGTCAACATAGCCGGCATGGCGGAGTTCGAGAAGAATGACCTCCAGAAATTTCTTTGGTATGCTGGCTTTCTCCGAAATGGTAGAGATCAGCACAGGGCCCCGGCCATATTCATCCACAAGGATGAGCATAGCCTTATAGGCATATTTGGATTTTTTAGTTATCAAGGTGGTGTATTAAAGTAAGTCAGGACAAAGAGATTAAAACGAATCTTAATCTCACTTAAAGTGCCTCAAAACTAAACACATTTTCCAAACACCAGACACAATTGGTAGAACAAGCCCGAAATCAGGACTGCTGCCAAAGCGATCGGATCATAAAAACCACTCTTTGCAAATCTGCTGCTGAGAGATTGCTTCCGGAAGGAAGGCACAATCCCTGATCAAAAAGCTTTTCTGAAACACCATTTACCCAACATGGATAGTCACGAAAAATCGGTTGCAGGTGCATCGGTTTCCATAAAGGCCGGGATTCAATGTTCTCTTTTTCCAGGGCCAACCGAATGTCTTCTCTGGTTATTCCTCCTGATTTTTGAGGATCGACCGTGAGACAGGTAAGCCAGCGATTTGAAAAATAGTTCTCCGGCTCTTTGTGAAACTCAATACCGGCGAGATCTGACAAGGCTTTGTGGTAATAGCTGAAATTCGCCCTTCGGTTTACAATACGATCGGGCAATACTTCCATTTGTCCCCGACCGATTCCGGCCAGCACATTGCTCAGCCGATAATTGTATCCAATTTGAGAATGCTGATAATGCGGAGCGGAATCTCTGGCCTGCGTAGCCAGAAAACGGGCCTTGGCAATCCACTCTCCATTTTTTGAAACGAGGGCACCTCCGCCAGATGTGGTAATGATCTTGTTTCCGTTAAATGAAAGGACGCCCATCGCACCAAAAGTTCCCATCATTTTTCCATTCCAATGACTACCAAGGGCTTCTGCCGCATCTTCAATGATGGTGATGTTGTATTTGCGTGCGATCTCTTCAAACCGATCCATCTGGGAAGGCATTCCATACAAATGAACCAGAATCAAGGCTTTTGGCATTTGTCCGTTGGACGACAATGTCTGAATGGCCTGCTCCGCCAAATCGGGATCCATGTTCCAGGTTTTTTCTTCAGAATCGATGAAAACAGGGATTGCACCTTGATACACAATCGGATTGGCAGAGGCCGAAAATGTGAATGATGAACAAAGGACCAGGTCGCCCTGACCTATTCCTGCCAGAATCAGAGCCAGATGCAGGGCAGATGTTCCGGAACTGAGCGCTGCCGCATGGCCGATTTTCAAATACTCCTGCAATTGGACTTCGAATCCATCCACATGCGGACCAAGAGGAGCGATCCAGTTGGTATCGAACGCATTCTGAACATAGTTGGCCTCATTGCCACCCATGTGGGGAGATGAAAGCCAGATTTTTGGGGGTAGAGGTTTTGCCATCGGATTGGTGTCGCCCGGAACGGGGTTGCAAGATTACAAAATTCCGTCCTTCCGAATGCCGTTACCCACAAGAATACCTGATTCCGAAACTACAAAACCTTAAATTCAATGCGACGGTTCAACAGACGTTTCGCCTCGTCACTGTTGTCGTTGAGTGGTTTAGTTTCTCCATGTCCCACTGATTTGAGCCGGGTTTTGGCGATGCCCTGTTTGCCGAGATGCACAATCACCGCCATCGCCCTTTTCTGACTCAGAAGCAGATTGTCGGCATCCTTCCCTACATTATCCGTGTGTCCGGAAATCTCGATTGACATGGCAGGATTCAAACTCATAAGTCGGCCGACTTTCCGAAGTTCCATCAGGGAAGCAGGCAAAAGATCGGCTTTACCGCTTTCAAAAAACAGATTGTTTAGTACAATACTGGCTCCGCTACGGATGGGCTCCAGATAGATATCTTTTTTCAATCCTTCTTCCGGATTTGGCAGAGAATCAGTACGCACACTGGAACTATTGAACAGATACCCTTGCTTCGATACAAACATAGCATAGGGTGTGCCCTGCTGAATGACAGCGGTATAGGTACCAAAATCCTTATCCGATTCCATCGAAAACTCCGGTTTACTGCTTTGCATATTCACCAGTTCGATCGAGGCCTGAATGCGTTTTTTGGTGACCGCATCAAAAACAGTTCCGGTGAGAAATGTACAGGAAGGACCTTTTTGCATATCAACCGGCAACCGGAATACCTGTATCTGCGAACTGATCAGATCCCGATCTCTTCTTTCTTCCAGACAAAACAATCCGGTCTTACCACTGGCAGTGATGAATAGTCCGGATTCATCTTTGCTGGTATTAATGGCCTTTCCAAGATTGGTGGGTTTGTCCCATGTTCCGTTCGTCTTCTTAGTGTAAAACAAATCGACCTTGCCAAATCCTGGATGTCCGTCAGAAGCAAAATACAAGGTTTGTCCGTTGGCATGCATGAATGGGGTCTCTTCATCGTAGGGTGTATTGATGGCTGGACCCAGGTTGTACGGTGGTTGCCAGACCTGGTTGGTGTCCTTTTCGGCGCACCAGATATCCATTCGTCCCTGTCCGCCTGGCCTTGCGGAAGTGAAAAAGATTTTCCGGCCGTCAGCAGAAAGAGTCGGGTGAGAATCCCAGTAAGGCGAGTTAATTTCGCGAATGGGCTTGGGTGCTTTCCAGTTGTTTCCTACCCGTTCGGTGACAAAAATATCGCAGCTCCCCTGCCCTTCCGGAGAACCACATTTGGTAAAAACCAGAATGCGGGCATCGCCATTGATGCTGCTCGTGCCTTCGTTTTCCCGTCCGTTTATGAGTGGTGAAATGCCCTGCGGACTCATCCACTTTCCGTTCATTTTGCGGCTCACGTAAATGTTTTCATCGTACATATCGTGGGTTCCTTGGCGGGCAGTGAAAATGAGGAAGTTTTCGTCGGCTGTCATGGCCGGGAAGTACTGGAGCTGGAATTTATTGAGTTCTTCACTGAGCGGTTCCATTACCAGATTTTCAGGAATTTTACCGGCTTCTCCTTTTACAAACTTCACATTCTGCCGGATCTGAAGCGCTCTTGTTTTCAAAGCAAGATCGGTGGTGGCCAGTTTGGCGGCTTTTTCAATTTCGATTTCAGCTTCCGTGTAGTTGCCTGATTCAAAATGCGATTCAGCGTTTGCCAGATAAGCTTTTGCGGCCAGCTGGGTTTCCGGAAGGTATTTCAGAATTTGCTGATAGAGGAGATCCAGTTGTTTTTTATAGCCGAACAGCTCGTAGTTCTTAATGAGAGCAGCATACGCTTCCTCGAACCTCTCGTCTTTTTTAATGGCATCTTTCAGATGTTCAATGGCCAGATCGAAGCGACGAATCTTCTGCATATCCATGGCGTGAATGAAATACGCCTTTGCCTTTTCATTTTCTGTATGGAGAATCATGGGGCCCGGTTGTGCGAAAACAGGACTCCATCCTAACAAAAAGGAGAAAAGAAATAACAGGAGTTTGTTGTTCATCAGAATCGAAAATCAGTAGCTCCGGACCTCAACGCCATAACGGCATTGAAAATTCTGCCCCGGATCAAGTCGCATTATAGCTGGTTTTCGGGAGATTTCACCGGATGATCCGACGAGATCGGCGTGGCCGTACCAGGGTTCGAGGCAAACAAAAGGTGCACCGGGCTTCGACCAGATGCCAAAAAAAGGAAATCCTTCGCAATGAAGGCGCAGATTATGATCATCATTTTCTGATCGGAAACCCACCCACTTTGATTTCATATTGTCAAAAACCAGGGCGTCCTGATCAAACAATTGAGAGTGAATCAAGATCTGGCCATCGGTTGTTTCCAGTGCCGGGCCAGTCCCATTTTTAAGGAGACCATGGTCCAGCAGACGGGGCCTCAGTTCTTCATCCTTCTCAAATTCAAGGTAATAATTCGTTTTAGGCCAGCCTGGCAAGGTAAACCCAGGGTGTCCGCCAACTGAAAAATACATGGTCTGGTCACCTTTGTTTCTCACTTCATACGAAATCCAGACGCAGTTTTTCTCCAGGTTGTAATCCACCAGAAAATCAAAATCAAAGGGATAAAATTTCCGGCTTTCGTAATCTGATGACAATTGAAACCGGATTTCATGGGGCAGGATGCTCTCTACTTTGAACACCCGGTCACGGGCAAATCCATGTTGTGACATGGGATAAGGATGATCACCAATAAAATATTGATCATCCGCCAACCGGCCGACAATCGGAAATAAAACCGGTGCCGTCCGTGGCCAAAAAGCGGGATCGGCCTGCCACATCCATTCGGTGTTGTCTTTTTTGGTGAGAAGATGGCGGATTTCAGCTCCGTTTTCCGTAACAGCAATGCTGAGAAAATCGTTTTCGATGGTTATCAGGTGCATGCAATCAGTGTTTTCAAAGAAAAGGCAATATGCTCGTTTCCTTTTCAGATTGAAACTGAATTTCACATCAGAAATGCCATGAAAGAAAATTCGCCGATTTAATGAGAATATCTTCCCGTATCAAATGGTCGGAATTTCAATTCCTCTCAGATTACGGTACAGTTTGAGTGCGTACAAATCCGTCATACCACCCACAAAATCGAAAAGGCAAAGGACCTTTTCATAATCTGAATCCGATTCCTGGAAAATGTACTGGGAACCTATCAGGCTAATCACTTTCCTCTGCATCGGGTCTCGCTTTTCTTCTTTTTCCAATGCGGCTGAAACAATATCTTCCACCAGACCCGACATAATCCGGAAACCGGCCAGTTCGATTTTAACCACACTGGGATGGTTGTAAATATGAGCAACCGACTTTCTTTTAATTTCCTTCAACACAACCTGAGCCTCTGGTATGGCACCAATTAAATCATCGTCAAAATTACCTGACAGTATCGCATCCCGGTTTTCAAAGAAGATTTCGGAACATCGACCCGTTAGGTAATTGATGGATTTGGCCCGGAGATATGAAATGGACTCGTTGGCATCTTCATTAAGAGAAGCCAGCGTTTCCCGGATTCGGTCCATGTCCTCGTTTGGATTGCAGGCCAAAAGTTCGAGAAAGGTATTTTGAACTTCTTCCGTAGTGAAAATCCGCAACCGGTGAGCGTCTTCAAAATCGATGATGTTGTAGCAAATATCGTCTGCTGCTTCCACCAGATATACAAACGGATGGCGTTTAAAAACACCTTTGGCGCCCTCTTCTTCCACCATTCCCAACCGGCTGGCTATTTGCTGAAAAACGGCTTTATCCGATTGAAAGAATCCGTATTTACTTCGATGTTTCGGTCCTTTTTTACCGAGCGAATCGGAGGATGAACAGGGATATTTCAGAATGGCGCCCAGCGTGGAATAGGTGAGCCGGAATCCACCCGGAAGGCGGCCTTTGAAAGCTCGTGTGAGAATGCGGAGAGCGTTGGCGTTTCCTTCAAATGAAATCAAATCGGCCCACTCCGAATTTGAAAACCGGGAACGGAAGGTTTCGTTTTTTTCCTGGGTCTGAAAATACCGGGAAATCGCCTCCTCACCCGAATGCCCAAACGCCGGATTGCCCATGTCATGAGCCAGACAAGCCGATGAAATGACATTTTTGAGGTGGTCGAAATAGAAACTACGGGCATTTTCGTCAGCGGCAACATCCGGCAGAAGCGCTATCTTCTCTCCTACCATACTTCCGAGCGAACGACCCACGCTGGCTACTTCCAGTGAATGTGTAAGCCGATTGTGTACAAACACTTCTTCCGGTAGAGGAAAAACCTGGGTTTTGTTCTGTAACCTTCGGAATGCAGAAGAAAAAATCAGGCGGTCCCAGTCACGTTCGTATTCGGTGCGTTGCGGACTCCGGGCGTTGTCGATCCCAAAGCGCTCACTCGAAAAGCAGGTTGTCCATTTCATTGAAACGCAAAAAAGGCGAAAAGTGACCAGATACGAAGAAGAGACTTCTGGTATCCAGCTGTTAGTTTTTCAACACTTTCACCACCGAAGTACCGGCCCGGCCAGTGATTCGGATATAATACATGCCGTTTTCAAACTTGTCCATACCCAAATTCCTTAGATTGCTTCCTTCAGAAACAGTCCATATGTCATTGGCTACGACCCTTCCGACGGCATCGGAAATGATGATGCGTACATCGTCCTGTCCTTCTGAAAGATACTCGGCAAACATGGAACCGTTGCCCGGATTCGGAAATACCAAAACCTGCGCAGAACTCTCGATGTGCTGAATACCGGTTGGCTCGAGCAAGGTTTTGATGGCTCTGTACGCGTTGATTTTTCCACCACCCCAAACATTGCTTCCGCCGGCCGGAATTGCGCCTGTGTTGTTGTCTTTGATGGCAGTCTGATTGAGAAGGTCCATGAGAGAAGCGGGTGACAATTGTGGATTGACCTGAAGCAACATCGCAACAATTCCACTGACAGCCGGTGCCGACATAGAAGTTCCGCCGGCCATAGCGAATGCGTAGGTACGGTTGTTTTTCGGTGAAACGAAATTCGCTACAACCGAATTGTAATCGGCGCTGTCGGGCATGTAATCGTGGGCATATGAACTCACGCTGGAAGCCAGAGCCATACCGGGCCCTGCAATGTTGGGTTTCACACGTCCATCTGCGGTTGGGCCGATGCTGCTGAATGCGGCGATCCGTCCTCTCACATAACCCGTGTATGCCAACGAAGAACCCAGAATATTGGTAAATGAAACTTTGGAATTGTACGCGGCCACTGCCAGGGCGGATTTCGTAGAAACCAGATCACCACAGGTAGAATTCACATCACCGTCTGTTGCCCATGCATAGGTATATTTGGTGAAATTGCCATAATAACCCGAGGTTTTAACCACCACTCCCTGCCAGAGATTTACGGTTCCGGAAGTCGATTTCACGGTGATGCCAACCCTGTCACCCACACGGCTATAAAACTGAAGCAGCATATGAGGTTTGCCATTGAATTCAATAGCGGTTCCGGTTGCGGTTACAAACAGGGTATCGAAGTTGGACCCTTTCAGTGCGATGGAGTGTGTAGCATTATCGAGCGTGACCCATTCAGAAGTCGCAATTTTGGCCGAGGTAGTGTACAATGTAAACTGAACCTGAAAGGTTTTTCCGGAATCACCCCAAACATCAATCTGGTTGATTTTCGGGTTAAGGGAAGTTGAAAATGTGGTGAATGTATTGAGAAGTGTATCGGTTGCCGTAAAGGATTTCTTAACATGTATTTTATTTTGTCCGTTGTTACCACCCGACACCACGAAGATTTTGCCCGGACCCGTTATGTTGTCACAAGCCTGACTGAACAAAGATGTACCGTCACGTGGGCCCAGTGGACAACCCCAACTGAGGTTTGCAACAGCAGGTTTTCCTACTGAATTGCCGTACTGAAAAGTATAATTGATTCCGTCCAGCATATCCGCCATTCCGGTGTTGAGCCAGTAAGCCGGTGTCGGGTACATGGCAATAAAAACGAGATCCGACTTGTAGGCCATACCTCTGAATTTATTGTGATTTCCTGTTGGGCCATTGTACCCTGAACCGCCTGCTATTCCACCGACGTGCGTTCCGTGTGTGGTTTCGGTGATGTCGAAGGCTTTGGTATGAATCGACGCAGAATCAGAATATTCGGCTCCATATGGAAAATTGGCTGGTGGTGTACCGGCGACTTTTTGCTCCCATACCCGCTTTACCCGATAGTTGGAATAGGAAGTGTCATAAAAGGCCGGGTGCGAATAATCAAAGCCAGCGTCTATAATTCCAATCACTACACTGTCGCCATTGTAAGCTCTGGACAATCCCAATCCTTTATGAATGCTGTCCACACGTGTTCTTCTTCTGGCTGAATCAAGGTCCATGGCCATGGGCTGATCCATATCAATGGCCCGAAGTCCGGGAATCAAAAGTGCCTCTTTCACTTTCCCAACCGGAATACGGACGGTACGGATGTTTCCGGCTACCGTACCTGTTTTGATGCCCAGCGATTTGAGAGATTCTTCTTTAAAATTCGGAAACACCTGAATAAAGGCATTTACATACAGCTGGTTCTGTGCATCGAGTTGGTACACATACGAAGGCAATGCACCATGCGAATCGGCTTTTCCTTTGTCCATCTGCCATAAAAACTGTCGGGTTCCGGCTGAAATCCGGGGATAACCCAACCGGTCAGACTGTGCCTGTGACAGGATGGAAATCAGAAATAAGAATACAAATGAGGAAAGCTGTTTCATGGCCAATTTAAAAAACAAACATAGAAGTTTTTGATAGGAAGCAAAGTGTGAAGCCGAACAGATCCCGATCGGTTTCGATAAGTCAATTTGGGTTTCAGGAAAACAAATACCAGTCTGCGGGAGTTTGAGAACGGAATACAAAGCAGAATCTAATCAATGCATAAACTAAAGCAGGAACAATTTTTACCCGTTACGCTGGACGAAGCCTGGGAATTTTTCGCCACACCCAAAAATCTGAATGCCGTCACACCCAAAGATCTGGTGTTTGAAATCACATCGGAGGTTCCGGATAAAATGTACGAAGGACTGATCCTCACCTATCGGATTTCTCCAATGGCGGGAGTGAAACTGAACTGGTGTACTGAAATTACACACATTCGGGACAAGCAGTTTTTTGTAGACGAGCAACGAAAAGGTCCTTACAACATCTGGCACCACGAGCACCATTTCAAAGCGGTAGAAGGCGGAGTGCTGATGACCGACCTTCTGCATTATGATATTGGCATGTCATTTCTGGGATGGATTGCCGGGAAGGTTTTCGTTCATAATAAAGTGAAACAGATTTTCGAGTACAGGAAACAGGCGTTGGATGAATATTTTCTAACAAAAAATAAATAAGCAAACAAGATTTTTCAAGTTTAAAAAAACAGCAAAAACATAAAACACAAAAGCCTAAATTCGAAAGTTTATCCCAAATATAAGGATACAATAAGTGATATTCGGCAGAATATAAAGCCGAAATTCTCTCGATTTGCCAATGGAAATTTTGCATATCAAATAATTTTATTACAATTGCATTCATCAACAAATTATCTAACTGTTCAATGAAAGCAAACTTTATCTATGCTTTAGCCTTGTCAATGGCTTTGGCCAGCTGTCAGAAAACTCAAATGGACACGTTCCAGGCGGAAGAAGTAACCAATGACGTTCCAAATCAGCGTATTTGTACCTCCCACGAAGTTTTGCAACAGCAGCTTCAGGAAGATCCAACTCTGGCTAACCGTATGGCTGAAATCGAGAAATTTACAGAATCGGCCATCAAAAACCGTTCATTCTCCCGTTTGCTGACAGACGGAACAATTGAAATTCCAGTTGTATTCAATGTATTGTACAAAACTGCAGCGCAGAACGTTTCATTGGCTCAGCTTCAATCTCAGATTAATGTGTTGAATGCAGATTTTGCAGCAACCAACACAGATTACAATCTAACCAGCACATTCAACAGTGTAAAGTCTGGCAATATCGGAATTCGTTTTGTTTTGAGTGCGGTTAACCGCAAAAGCACAACCAAATCCAGCTGGACAACTGATAATTCGGTTAAAAGAACAACTTCTGGAGGATTGAATCCAACAAACCCTACCACAACCATGAATGTATGGGTTTGCAATCTAAGCGGTGGTGTTTTAGGATACGCTCAGTTCCCTGGAGGAGCCTCAGCAACAGATGGAATCGTATTGGATGACAACGCTACCGGAAATACCGGAACAGCTGCCGCTCCATTCAACAAAGGAAGAACCGCTACGCACGAAGTGGGTCACTATCTGAATCTTCGCCACATCTGGGGTGATGCCACTTGCGGAAACGACCAGGTTAGTGATACCCCTCTTCACAATGCTGCAAACACCGGTTGCCCAGCAGCGGGTCACAGAAGTACCTGCACCGGAACTCCTGTAGAAATGACAATGAACTATATGGACTACTCAAATGATGCTTGTATGTATATGTTTTCTGCCGGACAGAAAGCCCGTATGAAGGCTCTTTTCGTAGCCGGTGGTGCCCGTAACTCTTTGGCTCAGCCTTAATCGGTCAGAACCGAATTCATAAAAAAACCGGCTCAGAAATGGGCCGGTTTTTTTATGATCTCTGATCAGGATTCCGGAACCAGCTTGTCGTACCCTATCGATACTCCCCATGACTCAGTCCTGTCTGCTTGAAGAACTGATTGCAAAACTATTTATTGTTTGTAGCATACAAATCGAAAATACATCCATGTGCATTTTTGCGACTTGATTTGAAATTGGATTGGGTCACTTATCTAAACCAGAATGACGATGGTTTTTACCAAACAAAGTCAAAGAAATTTCTGAAAGAGCATAACACACAAAACAATGAGTACAACATCGAACATGATCACCGTTGAAGCCCACGTTCAGGCTCCGGTACAAAAAGTATGGTCGTATTACAACCAGGGCGAGAACATCGTTCACTGGAATTTTGCAGACGACTCCTGGCACTGCCCAAAATCGGAAGTTGATCTACGGGTGGGCGGAAAATTTTGCTCCACCATGGCGGCCAAAGACGGCAGCTTTAGTTTTGATTTCTGGGGAATCTACGATGAAATAAACGAACACAGTCACATTGCCTACACAATGGGAGACGACCGCAAAGCCACCGTCGACTTTTCAGAGGACGGCGCCTCAACCAAAGTGACTGTGTGTTTCGAAATGGAAAATCAAAACCCGGCAGAATTGCAACGGGAGGGCTGGCAAGCCATTCTCAACAACTTCAAAAAGTACACAGAAGCCAACTAACCAGAGTCTGAGCCTCGATGGGACCATCGAATTCCAATCTCATTTTGGCAGCAGATAATGCCGTTTCTCTGATTCTGAACTGCGAATCGGAGGACGAAATTAGGGGAATCTTTACCCGTCTGGCGACGGAAGGCACGGTCGAACAGCCTCTTACGTCAACTCTCTGGGGTGCCTGGTCCGGCAATGTAACGGACAAATTCAACCGGCCGTGGATGCTTCATTTCTCAACAAAGCAAATCAAACAATCAAACGAACAATGAAACAAAACAATCTGATTTACTGGATCAGCACAGGTCTGATCTTTTTAATGGAAGGCGTGATGCCGGCACTTACGGGAAACTCCGAAATGGCAGTTGAAGGAATCCGCCACCTTGGCTTTCCGGACTACTTCCGGGTAGAGCTCACTATTTTTAAAGTGATTGGTGCATTGGTGTTGATTCTTCCAATGGTGCCTCTCCGTGTGAAAGAATGGGCATATGCAGGATTTGGATTCGTCCTCATTTCAGCGACTGTTGGCCATGTTGTAGTAGATGGAGCGAATTTTCAATCCTTTATGCCGCTGATTTTCCTTGTGATTCTGGTGGTGTCGAATGTGACGCTGCATAGAAAATTAGGAATTGAGAATTAGGAATTAGGAATTTTGGGGAGAGTGCCGTTACTACCTGAGACTGGGGCTTGGGGTTGTGGCGGCATTTTGAGTGAAGAGTTGAGGGCGAAGAGTTAAGAGTGAATTCTTCTTTTTGGGGAAGTGCCGTTAATGTTGAGCTTGAGGGGTGGTGGCAGTATTTTTATTTTGGATGAAAATACAATTTGAAAACGAACTGATTCGAAGTTCATCTCTAGAAACCAATCTCGTTTTCAGAAATCAATTGACCGATTTCAACTTCAAGAAGAGGGAGATGCCGCACAATTATACCCCATAAATTTTCACTTGATACAGAATCGTATTCATGGCTAATTTTATTTCGAAGTGCCACAATTGATCGGGAATGAGAAATCGGCTTCAAAAATCCACTTTTTAACAATCTGTTCACTGCTTCTCCTATAATTTCCAGATTCCGCTCTACCGCTTTCCTATACATAATATCTGATGAGAAGACTTGAAAACCATCCCCTCTCTGATTCCGAAAGTCATTAATTTCCTTAATAGCAAGTTAAATATCGAACAGATATTTAAGCTGCTTCTCTGTCATAACATAAAACTTTTTCCTTGTCCACAGACCTTTTAAAGACTGGGTTGCGGATGGCATTGTACTCAACGAGATCGATTTTCAAACCGAATAGTTGTTCCAGGTTTTCAATAAAGGCAAGGTAATTATCAAAATACTCTTCAACTGGCATGGGCTGAAATATGACCAGAAAGTCGAGGTCACTTTTCGTCTGATCAAACTCAGGTCGTAGAACTGAACCGAAAACAAACAGCTTAGATACCTTATGATGGGCACAAAAGGCATTAATTTCAAACTGCTTTTCTTCGACAGGATTCATATGGCAAAGATTCACAATTTTTCCTAAGGCTCAAACGAGAAGCTGAAAAAATACCATTGGCGAAAAGGCAGAGTTCACTTTTAAAAAATAATCGATTTCAAACATGAATTAACTTGAATGTTTAATTCAGGATCTATGATTATCCCCAGAAACAAAAAATATTCGAATTGGCAGAGCGATTTTAAAATTCTGAATTTCAGCCAACTACATAAAGTAACATACTCTTTGACTTTCCGAAAATTTCAGAAGTAAATTATACAAGGTAATAATCCAATTTGCCAAAGTCTTTCATTTTCCGGACTTTTCAGGCACTAGTTCAAAACGAATTGAAAACACTCTTCCTGAAATTAAGCATCTCTTGTTTGCTATTATTTGGACTAACTTTTTTCGCCTTTTCCGTTCAGCCTGCAACAAATAACCAATCATCAATATCTAAAATTGAATCACCTCCTTTCCAAACTCAAAATCCTGGTTTAACGCTTCAAGAGGATACCACCCGAAAATCTCCGGATTCAACTCAGAATGGCAGTAAATGGACACTGCAACCCGGGAATTGGGAAGCATTTCCGTTGGGCGATATTAACAAGGACAGAAAACAAGATACTGCCTTTGTGTACACTCCCGCTTACTGGGAAGAAAAAGACACAATTGGTTCCTTCTTCGGCAGTTGTGAGAACGACAGTTGCTACAACCGGATCCAGTTCTCAACCCACTTTCCGGAGATTTATGAGGGGATGTCACTTTGGGGCCAGGTTGAAGCCATTGGAGATCTGAACGGCGATCACATCAAAGAAATCATCGTTCAAAAAAGCTGGTGGATCGGATCGCACGTCACCATTCATGTCTATTCATTCCTTAAAGGAAAATGGCAGTTGCTGGCCGAGGACAATCTATACTTTCAGAAATCGTACAAAAACCGGATAAAGAAGATTGACAACCGCAGTTTTTGGTTTCTGGACGAAATCATGGAGGACGGTGATTACCTCTCAAAAAGACGAAAAGTAACCATTGGAAAATTCTTTGATGGAATTGATTGAGATTTCAAAAGGGATTTCAAAAATGCTCACTCTTGATATCCAAACCCAAACAAAAAAGTCACATCTCTGTGACTTTTTTAAAACTTAGAATTTTAACAAACCTTCTGGCATCCAATGAATTCCATTCATAATTTGGCGCTATTGGCGCCACTGTAAGCATCATTTCATTCCTAATTCCTAATTCCCAATTCGTAATTCCTAATTCTCCCCCCTACCCTTTATAATGCTTTGGAGTTTTGGTTTTGAATGCATCCATCGGTTCGGGAACCCAGTGATGGAGACCGCCCGCCAACGGATCGTTGAAGGTAGTCGGAACATTGTTGGCTGCCGTACGCTCTTTCCAGGTGAGGTGCTGGGTCTGGTCGTCTTTCCGCTTCATCGTGATGCAGTTTTCAACCGGACAAACCAGTGAACACAAATTGCAACCCACACAGTTCTCTTCGATGATGAAGGGCGTCCGGTTTAATGGATCCGAACTCAGACCGATGGCCTGGTGGGCTCCGTCTTCACAGGCGGTGTAGCACAACTGGCAACCGATGCACTTGTCTTCATTGATATCGGCCACCACTTTGTACTTCAGGTTCAAGTCTTCCCAATGCATCACATTCGGTAGCGCTTTACCGACCATTTCGTCGATGGTGGCAAATCCTTTCTGATCCATGTAGTCTTCGAGTCCGCGTTTCATTTCACGGATGATACCGAAACCGTAATGCATCACCGCGGTACACACCTGTACATTACTGGCGCCGAGCAGCATAAATTCCACGGCATCCCGCCAGGTTTCTACGCCGCCAATTCCGGAAATGGGCAATTGCACACCCGGATGCTGGGCCACATTTTTGGTCATGTTGAGGGCGATCGGTTTTACGGCCGGGCCGCAGTATCCTCCGTTGGTGCTCTTTCCATCCACAATCGGATAGGGCACAAAATTATCGATGTCCACACCCACAATACTTTGGATGGTATTGATGAGCGACACCGCATTGGCACCACCTTCTTTGGCTGCTAAAGCCGGACGGGTGATGTCGGAAATATTCGGGGTCAGTTTTACGATGACCGGAATCGTGGCGACTTCCATCACCCATTCCACAATCATCTTCAAGATTTTCGGTTCCTGTCCAACGGCCGAACCCATGCCTCGTTCGCACATGCCATGTGGACAGCCGAAGTTCAGCTCGATACCGTCCGATCCGGCGTTCTCCGCATCTTTTACGATCTGGTGCCACTCGGCACGGCTCTCCACCATGAGCGAAGCAATCACGGCGTGATCGGGGAAGCGTTTTTTCACTTCTTCGATCTCACGGAGATTGTCTGCCAGCGGCCGGTCTGTAATCAATTCAATATTATTGAAACCCATCATGCGGGTGTCGCGGTAATTCACCGAGCCATAGCGGCTCGACACGTTCACCACCGGAACACCGAGGGTTTTCCACACAGCTCCACCCCAGCCTGTATCAAAGGCCTTCATGATCTGGTATCCACTGTTGGTTGGTGGTGCAGACGCCAGCCAGAATGGGTTTGGCGACTTGATGCCCGCGAAGTTTGTAAATAAGTTTGCCATGCGTAATTTGGTTAATGATGAATGATGAGTTATAAATTATGAGTTATGAATATTATAGTTCATTTGGATGTAATCAATCAGGTTGAATGAATTTCATAAATGCACTAACTAATTCAATTATGAATTGCATTTCCTATTTATCATTCATCATTTATAATTCATAACTGCCTTTGCTGCTTTCTTTCCGTTTGCGACGGCGTTGACCACTTCCTGTCCGCCACTGACGGCATCGCCGGCGGCGTAGTATTTTGGATTGGTGGTCTGGAAGGTGTCCGGATTCACTTTGATGCATCCTTTGGAATCCCGCTCCAGTCCGCTGATGAGGGACAGGAAGTCGGTGCGTTTGGCCTGGCCGGTGGCTTTGATCACCCAATCGGCTTCTTCGGTGAACTCACTGCCGGCGATGGTCTCAACTTTTCCGTTGACCACATGCGTCCGGATGAATTTTACACCCGTCACTTTTCCGTTGCCGGTAATTTCAACCGGGGCGGCGTTGAACAATCCTTGTACGCCCACGCCTTTGGCCAGATCGTACTCAAATTCGTAGGCGCCCATGTCTTCTTTGCTCCGGCGATAGGCCAGAATCACATGTTCCGCTCCCATTCGGGCCGATTCAGAAGCGGCATCCATGGCGGTATTTCCACCACCGAGAACGATCACTTTTTTCGGAACGGAAATCTGGTGGTGACCCATACGGAGCGTTTCCACAAATTCCACAGCACCTTGTACACCGTCCTTGTCTTCGCCGGGAATGCCCAGCTCGGAAGTGCGCCCCAGACCGATTCCCAGGAAGATCACTTCAAATTCGGATTCCAGGTGCTGGATGTCACGCTCGGTGGTGACCGGATGGCTGTAGTGTACCGTAAATCCAAACTGCTTCTGGAGGTAGTCCATCTCGTCGAGGGCCTCTTTGTTGGTTATTTTATACGGCGCCACACCATAGACGGTGAGTCCACTTGGTTTTTCTTTGGCTTCAAAAATCTCCACATCAAAACCGGCAATCCGCATTTCGCAGGCGAAGGCAATCCCGGCAGGACCCGCACCAATGACCGCCGCTTTCCGTCCGTTGGAAGGAGCCAATTGAAACAAAGTTTTATTGCTGCGGATGGCTTTGTCGGTGGCAAATGTTTGGAGCCGTCCGATTTCGATGGCGGGCACATCCTGGTGGTTGTACACACAGGCACCTTCACACAATACTTCGGTGGGGCAAACTTTCCCGCAGGCGTAGCCAAAGACGTTGGAATTGTAAATGGTCTGAGCCGCTCCCAATGTATTTTTGGAGTGGATCTGTTTGATGAACAGCGGAATGTCGATGCCGGTTGGGCAGGCATTCACGCAGGGGGCGTCGTAACAAAACAGGCATCTCGAGCTTTCGAAATAGGCCTGGTTATCGGTCATCAAAGGCTTGATCTGAGCGAAGTTCTGCTCAAATTCAGCGTCGGTGTTTGGTGCTTTAAATTCTGCCATGAAAATGATGAATGATGAATGATGAGTTATAAATGTTTAATGCTATGCTCTTTTGGAGATAACTGGCGTTCTATTTGAGACTGTCTTTGGATTGATTCATTCTGTTTTTCGAAGTAATAATACTACTTCTGATGATTCGCAGCAACTCCACAGATTTTGGATGCAAATCGTTGAATTGATCAACACCAACAATTTCGGTTTCTTTCATTAGTTCAAGCCAGTAGCATGTTTCATCACACTCCTTTTGAGCAATCCCAAGCTTGTGAATAAAGTCAGCTCTGCTTTCTGCATTTTGTGCTTCCCGGATCAAGGCTCCTATCGCAGTTCCGGAACGGACGAATTGCCTGGCTACTTCAAAATCTCTTTTTTCAGCGATGATATTTTTATGAACGTTGATCACAGAAACAGCAAATGAAAAAGACTTTTCCACCAATACATTTCGATACAGCGCAGCCGGATCATTGGCCAACCCAACCATCCATTGTTCTGACTCGAACTGCTCCGGTCTTTCCAGATATCGGGCATCTCTTCTCTCCTCATTCATAATTCATCACTCATCATTTATAATTCCGTGATGGGGCCATACGTTTCCGGTCTGCGGTCACGGAAGAATTGCCAGACGGAGCGGACTTCGTCGATCATATCTAGATCGAATTCGGCGATGAGGAGTTCGTCATTGAATTCGGATGCTTCCGCTATGATTTGTCCGCGGGGATTCACGAAATAGGACGTACCGTAGAAGCGGCCCAGATTCCAGGGCTTCTCCTCTCCTACGCGATTGATGCATCCCATGAAATATCCGTTCGCTACGGCGTGGGCTGGTTGCTCCAGTTTCCACAGATATTGCGACTGGCCGACTGTTGTCGCAGATGGATTGTACACAATTTCGGCTCCGTTCAGACCCAGGCAGCGGGCACCGTCCGGAAAATGGCGGTCGTAGCAAATGTAGACGCCCACCTTGGCGTATTTGGTCTGAAACACCGGATAGCCCATGTTGCCGGGTTTGAAGAAAAACTTCTCCCAGAATCCTCCGGTGTGGGGAATGTGGTTCTTGCGGTATTTTCCCAGATAGGTTCCGTCGGCATCGATCACCGCAGCGGTGTTGTAAAACACGCCGGCCTGTTCCTTTTCATAAATTGGAACGATGATTACCATCTGGTACTTTCTGGCGTATTCCTGCATGAGCTCTGTGGTCGGACCTGGAACGGTTTCCGCCGAAGCGTACCAGTTCTTATCCTGACCCGGACAGAAATACGGGGTGTTGAAAATTTCCTGAAAACACAGAATCTGCACGCCCTTCCGGCCGGCTTCTTCGATGTATGGAATGTGCTTTTGCAGCATCGCATCCATTATCTCCTGGATGGTGCCCTCTCCTTCCGTCTTCGGAAGACTGAGTTGAATGAGTCCGGACTTGATTATTCGAGGCATGATGATGGTTAGTGGTTAGTGGTTAGTGGTTAGTGGTTAGTGGTTAGTGGTTAGTGGTTTAATAAAAAATGAATGGTTTGTTGCTCAAAAAATATCTCATTTATTTCCAATGGAATTAATCCACTAATAACCATGAACCACTAACCACAAATTATTATACCTGACGTTTTATAAACTGCCCATACCCTCTCGTGGTCAGATCCTTGTCATTGTCAACCACGACCTGTCCCCTTAGAACAACCGTCTTCACCTTCCCTGTCACTTCCACTCCTTCGTAGGCTGAATAATCAACGTTCATGTGGTGAGTGGATGCGGAAAGGGTGTGTTTTTCATTCGGGTTGAAGAGCACGATGTCGGCATCCGAGCCGATCCCGATGGAGCCTTTCTTTGGGAACATGCCGAAGATTTTGGCGGCGTTGGTGCTGTTCACTTCCACAAAGCGGTTGAGGTCGATGCGGCCTTTGGCGACACCCTCGCTGAAGAGCAATTCCATCCGGTGTTCGATGGCCGGATGCCCATTGGGAATCTTGCTGAAATCGTCTTTCCCCATCAGTTTTTGCTCCCACTTAAACGGACAGTGATCGGTGGCCACCACCTGAACCGTTCCCTGCTGAATACCACTCCACAAAGCAGCCTGGTCCTTTTTCTGACGGAGCGGAGGACTCATCACCCATTTCGCTCCTTCAAAATTGTTTTCATACAATGAGGCGTCCAGCATCAGGTACTGAATGCAGGTTTCGGCAATCACATTGTGGTTTTTCTTGGATGCATCCCGGATGGCATTGAGTGCACCTTCGCAGGTCATGTGCACGATGTAGCCTCTCACTCCCGTATATCCGGCCATGGCGGCAAACCGTCCGCTGGCTTCAGATTCGGTTACTTCAGGCTGACTCAGGTAATGATAGAGCGGTGCCATTTTTCCTTCTGAGCGATGTTTGGCGACCAGATGATCGATCATATCACCATTGGTGGCATGCACAGTAACCATTCCTCCGTGGCGTTTTACTTCCTGCATGAGGCCCACCATCTGACTGTCGTTGATCATGAGGGCACCTTTATAGGCCATGAAGGTTTTGAAGGATGTAATCCCCTCCTTTTCAATTATTTCCTGAATTTCCTTTTTGGTATCCGGATTGAAATCGGTTACCGCCATGTGGAAAGAATAATCGCCGCAGGCATTTCCATTCGAACGACCCTGCCATTGCTCCAGTGCGTGCCGAAGCGATTTTCCCTGTGTCTGCAAAATGAAGTCGATCACCATCGTGGTGCCTCCAAATAAGGCCGCCCGGGTACCGGTTTCGTAGTTGTCAGACGAATAGGTTCCCATAAAAGGCATATCGAGGTGAACATGCGGATCAATTCCTCCCGGAAACACCATCAGTCCCGTCGCATCAATGGTGCGGTCGGCGTTGACGTTCAGGTTTTTCCCGATGGCAGAAATGGTTTCACCTTCTATAAACAGATCGGCAACATAGTCTTCACCTGAAGTAATGATGCGGCCGTTTTTGATCAGCAGAGACATTGGTTCAATTAAAAATTAGGAATTAAAAATGAAGAATGAAATGCAGAATGCAGTCACTCTGGTGTATTGTTCAGTTTGCAATAAATGAAAAGGAATTGAATCGCAAAGCGGGAAAATTCCGATCAGGGCTGTTTTGTCGGGGATGGGACAATCATTAGATCCCTGAGGAAAGCAAACACCAAAAGTTGAAAACCTATTTCATGAAGAAATATTCTCTCCTCCATTGATGGCTTTGGAGCGGCTTTTCATCCCGGCTCCATACACCAACCCACTCACGCCAAAACCTACAAACCATGCATAGTTGTAAAGCTGGTTCACAAAGGCCGGAAATGCATCGGGAGCAATAAGTTTGATTTGGAGTAAAAATCCGGGCAGGTTGGGAAGAATGCCAATCACAAGTGCGAGAATGGCTTTGGAATTGTAGCCGTTGCCGTAACTGTACTGTCCCCCTTCCAGGTAGAGGTCGTCCACTTGCAATTCCTTCTTGCGGATAAAGAAATAGTCCACGATCATGATTCCGCCCACCGGCCCAAGCAGACTGGAATAGGCGATGAGCCAGGTAAATATGTAACCGTTGGGATCTGCAATCAGTTTCCAGGGAAAGATCAAAACGCCAATGATGCCCGTAATGTATCCTCCGGTCTTAAAGCTGATTTTTTGTGGAGCCAGGTTGGCAAAATCGTTGGCCGGACTCACAATGTTGGCCGCAATGTTGGTAGCCAGTGTAGAAATGAGGATGCCGACCATGGCGAAGCTTACCATCAGCTTATTGTCAAACTTACTTGCCAGCTTGACAATGTCCCATTCGGTGCTTCCATAAATGATGGCAGTGGCAGAGGTAACGATCACCCCCACAAAGGCAAAAAATGTCATGGACGTCGGCAGGCCAATGATTTGGCCGTTTACCTGGGCCTTTTGTGATTTGGCATAGCGGGTAAAATCAGGGATGTTCAGCGACAACGTGGCCCAAAATCCGACCATACCCGTAAGTGCCGGAAAAAAGTAACGCCAAAACTCGCTGCTGGAGGTAAACTTTGAGGGCTGGCTAAGGATTGGCCCCAGTCCATCGGCGGCAACAATGGCCCAACAAAGCAAGGCGAGAGCAGCAGCTGGCAAAAAAAACGCTTTGAACACCAACAGCTTTTTGATACTGTCCACACCCAGGTAAATGATGTACATATTCAATGCCCAGAAGGCTAGAAAACAAAGCATGGGCAAGGTCTGTGGAAACAGGGAACTACTGTCAATTTCAGCCAGCGACGGATTCCAGGCACGGCAGATGTTGTACAGAGAGGCACCGCCAATCCAGGTTTGAATACCGAACCAGCCGCAGGCCACAATCGCCCTCAGCATTGCCGGAATATTGGCACCTTTCGTTCCGAAACTGGCCCGCACAAAAACCGGGAAGGGAATCCCGTAGCGAGCACCAGCATGACCGTTCAGTATCATAGGAATGAGCACGATGCAGTTACCAAGAAAGATGGTGAGAATGGCCTGCCACCAGTTCATTCCACCACCTATGAGTGAACTGGCAAGCATGTACGTTGGAATACACAAACTCATGCTTATCCACAGGGCGGCATAGTTCCATGTGTCCCACTTCCGGTCGGTCAACGCCACAGGAGCAAGATCTTCGTTAATTAAGGAAGAAGATGCCTTTGTATTTTCGTTCATATTACTAAAAAAGAAGAGGCCATGAGCCTCTTCAATTGTTCTTGTTGTTAATAACAGTATTCATCCGCAATCGAAATCGCTTTTGAAATAATGTCCAGACCTTCGTCGATCTGGTCTTTGGTGACGATGAGCGGAGGAGCCGTGAAGATCCAGTTCCAGCGAACGAAGGTAAATAGTCCCAGTTCGGTGAGTTTGGCTGCCACTTTGTTCATGGCTTCCATATCGGCCGGACCGGCATTCCATGGCGCCATTGGCTCTTTGGTTGTGCGGTTTTTCACCAGCTCGATGCAGCCCAGAAGTCCGGTATTGCGGAAGTCCCCGATGCTGGGGTGCTTCTCGGCCAATTTTGCCACCTGCTGATCCATATAGCGGCCCATATTGGCAGCGTTGTCTACGAGATTTTCTTCGTGGTAAATGTCGATTACGGCATTGGCTGCGGCACAGGCTACAGCGTGTCCGGAATAAGTAAGTCCCAACGGAAGCGGCTTATCATCAAAATGCTGAATGATCTCCTCTTTCACGATCAGGCCACCGAGTGGAATGTATCCGGAGGTAATGCCTTTGGCCATGGTCATCATATCCGGAACCACACCGTGGTGTTCAATACCAAACCATTTACCGGTGCGGCAGAATCCACTCATTACTTCGTCGGCGATGGTGAGGATGCCGTGTTTCGCTGCCAGGTCGGCCACTTTTTTCCAGTAACCCGGCGGATATTTGATGCAGCCTGACGAACCACTTTCGCCCTCCATCAGGATGGCGGCAATGTATTGCGGGCCCTCGTATTTAATGATGCGTTCCAGGTGCGCAAAGGCATTTTCGGCACACTCTTCCTGCGTTTTGCTTTTCCATGGGCAGCGATAGAAATATGGATTTTCTACGTGAATGATATTGGGAACGCCCTGACTGTCGTGCGGCAAACCACGTGGATCGCCACCAGCCGAAAGCGCACCGTATGTAGCACCATGATAGCTCTGATAAAGTGTAATGATTTTGTGCCGTCCTGTATAAATGCGGGCCAATTTCATGGCGTGTTCCACTGCTTCGGTACCACCGTTGGTAAAGAAGGTACGGCTCAGAGTGCCGGGCGCTACTTCCGATAGTTTCCGTCCGAGTTCGGCACGGGGACCGGTTGTCATTCCCGGATGCACGTAACTAACATCCTGCATCTGCTTCATCACAGCTTCCGCGACGCGGGGATCACCGTGGCCGATGTTGACGTTCATGAGCTGGGACGAGAAGTCGAGAATGCGTTTTCCGTTCCGGTCGTAGAGATAAACGCCTTTGGCTTTTTCGATATTAAACGGACTGATTCCCCGTTGTTTGGTCCAGGAGAAAATGGTGTAATCCAGACTGTCCTGTAAAATTTGTTCTTTGCTGGAAAGGGTAGCTTGCATAAAAAATGTACTTAAAAGGATGACATCCGGAATCAGTTAAACAACGTTAGAGCCTGTATAACAGCCATCGTCCGGTGAAAGTTCAATATTACGGAAATAAGTGAAACAATTATGAGTGATGAGTTATGAATGCTGAGCTCAGCGAAGTGGCGCTTTAGCGACAAAATGCAGTTTGCATTGGCGCCTTTGGGTGCCTGCTATTGGTAGCCAAATAATTGAAAGGAAATCAAAAGTGCCGTAGGTACGAAATATTGAATGAGAAGGCTTGAGTTGGTAAAGGGCATAAATGAAAAAAGTCACGCTTGTGACGTGACTTTTTTGTTGTGGGAGCAGACCTGTCCCGAATTTACTTCGGAGCCTGTTCCGATTTTACATCGGAATGGGGTTCGAACCCCCGACCCTCCCGATGTAAAATCGGGATGCCCTGAACCAGCTGAGCTATGCTCCTGCAACCAACTGTTCAATCATTTTCCGGGATTTCCATTTCTTGATCTGGCGCTCCCGTTTGGCCGCTTCTTCGATCGATTCATATTCTTCCGAATAGACAATCTTCCAATCTTTTGTTTTTGCTGTAAATCCAGAATGATCGGTTAAGTGCTTTAGAAGTCGGGAATCAAGAGTTGATCCAGTGCTGCCGATGTAGAATTTATCGAGTTGGGATGAAAACAAAATGTATGTGAAGGGCATAAATGAAAATAGTCACGCTTTTGACGTGACTATTTTGTTGTGGGAGCAGAGGGGTTCGAACCCCCGACCCTCTGCTTGTAAGGCAGATGCTCTGAACCAGCTGAGCTATGCTCCCATTATCTTTAAACATTTCAACTGAACCCCGACTCTTCCGATGTAATCGGAATGCTCTGAACCAGCTGA
>CAMCXM010000040.1 GCA_945883425.1 Spirosoma fluviale | reverse complement strand
GATCATATTAAGTCGGAAGGATTCTTTATGCCGGAACCAAACGGACATGCGTATGCTTCAGACCTTGTGATTCAGATCAAGCAAATGAATGAAGGAACGTATCTGGATGACGAACTGAAAACCACCACCCCAACCGATTTCTGTATTGGTGTGGCCGGTTATCCTGAAAAACATTTTGAGGCGGCCAATATGGAAACCGAACTCAAATACACGAAGTTAAAGTGCGATCTGGGTGGTGAATACATTGTGACCCAGATGTTTTTCGACAACAAAGCCTATTTTGATTATGTGGAAAAATGCCGGGCCAAAGGAATTACGGCTCCGATTATTCCGGGTCTGAAGCCCATCACCACCAAAAAGCAGCTGACCGTTTTGCCAAGGATTTTTGCACTTGATATTCCGCACGATCTGGCGAAAGAAGTAGAAGCGGCCAAAGACGACAAAGCCGCCAAGCAAATTGGAATTGAATGGTGTACCGCCCAATCGAAAGAACTAATGGCCGCCGGGGTTCCCGTCCTTCATTACTACAGCATGGGTAAAAGCGACGCGGTGAAGCAAATTGCGAAGCAGTTGTTTTAGGAGGAGACAAGGTCCTTAAAATAAGACCTTCAGTTTTCCCTTTTCCATAGGTATAGAACTATTCTATGAACTTTTTTTTCGCAGGAAATTGGCAATTACCCTTAACACAAGCGGTAAAATCTATTTCCAGTTGCCAAACAATTTTACAGCTTGCCTTCTCTACTTTTAACAGATACAAATTATGAATCTCATGCTTCCACTTCACAGTTTTCAGGGAAAAACCATTCTCATCACCGGTGGCGGATCGGGGTTGGGCTTATCTATGGCAGAGGGCCTGCTTCGGCTTGGAGCACAGGTGGCATTGATGAGCCGCAACGAAGAGAAACTCCAAAAGGCAGCTGAAAAATTGACTTCTGATACCGGTGGAAAAGTGATTACTTTCTCTGCCGATGTGCGGGATGCCGCTAAAGTGGAGGAAGGCATCCAATTTATTGTGGAAACGGCTGGCGGACTTCATGGCGTAGTAAACAATGCCGCCGGAAATTTCATTTCACCAACCGAACGACTTTCGGCCAATGCCTTTTCATCGGTGATCGACATCGTCCTGAAAGGAACCATTCACACCACCATGGCAGCTGGTAAATACTGGATGGAACAAAAGCAACCGGGCACCTTTGTGAACATCGTCACAACCTATGCCAGCACGGGTTCGGGTTATGTGGTTCCTTCGGCCACCGCAAAAGCGGGTGTGATTGCACTTACCCGATCGTTAGCTGTAGAGTGGGCCAAATATGGAATCCGTACAAACGCCATTGCGCCGGGCCCATTTCCAACGGAAGGTGCCTGGTCGCGATTGTTTCCAAAGGAAGCGCTTCCACCCGATCTGGCAGAAAAAATGGACCCAGCTTCCAAAATTCCACTCAACCGGGTGGGTCGTCATGAAGAACTGGTGAACCTGGTCTCTTTCCTTTTATCCGAATTTTCCGGATTTATCAATGGTGAGGTCGTGACCATCGACGGAGGCGAATGGCTTCAGGGTGCCGGGGAATTCAACTGGCTCAATGCGGTTCCTTCTAAAATGTGGGATGCCATTGAAGCGGCTACCCGAAAAGGAAAATAACGTCAGCCACGGGTTGCCGGTTTTTGCTCGCAATTGATGTAAAACAAAAAACCCCGCTTTTGGCGGGGTCTTCATTTTGTATTTGTTCGTTCTGATTACGCTTCAGCGGCTTCGTCATCTGCAGCCGGAGCTTCCTCCTCAGCAGCAGCTTCCGCAACCGGGGCAGCAACTGGCGCTTCAGCACCGATACGAGTACGTCCTGTTTTGGCAGGAGCCGGAGCAAGAGCTTCGGCAATGGTAGCAGGCGCAGCAGCACCGCCATCACTGTTCATATCTTCGTTTGCTTTTGCATCAGCACCTTCTTTTTCCTTCTCCTCATCACGCTCACGCTTACGCTCCATCAAACCTTCTTCAATTGCCTGCCCAATGATTTGGGTAACAACTGCGATTGATTTGAATGCATCGTCGTTCGCTGGGATTGGGAAATCAGCAGAATCCGGATCTGAGTTGGTATCCACCATAGCAAAAACCGGAATACCCAGACGTTTTGCTTCTTTTACTGCGATGTGTTCTTTACCCACATCCACAATAAACAAGGCTGATGGAAGCCGGGTAAGGTCAGCTATACCGCCCAATACACGCTCCATTTTCTCTTTATCGCGGCTGAGCATCAATTTTTCTTTCTTGTTAAGAGAAAGAGTTTCGTCTTTAATCTGACGTTCGATGCCCTGCATTTTCTTAAGTGATTTACGAACCGTTGTAAAGTTGGTAAGCATTCCTCCCAACCAACGCTCGGTTACGTATGGCATTTTCAAACGGCGGGCTTCATCAGCTACCATTTCTTTTGCCTGCTTCTTGGTGGCAACGAACATGATTTTCTTGCCGGATTTGGCAATACTCTTCATCGCATTCGCAGCATTCTCAAGCGCACCTACGGTTTTGTTCAAATCGATGATGTGAATTCCATTGCGCTCCATGAAAATATAGGAGGCCATTTTCGGATTCCACTTGCGGGTAAGGTGGCCAAAATGAACACCTGCATCCAGCAATACTTTGTAGTCTACTTTTACTGACATAAATGTAAAATCTTGAAGGTGAATGATTAACGTTTGGAGAACTGGAAGCTTCTACGTGCTTTCTTACGACCGAATTTCTTACGTTCCACCATACGGGAGTCCCTGGTAAGGTAACCCTCTTTCTTAATTACAGAACGGTTTTCAGGGCTTGACTCAACCAATGAACGGGCAATACCCATTCGTACGGCCTGCGCCTGACCTGACACACCACCTCCTTTTACATTTACGAAAAAGTCAAATTTACCCATCTCGCTTACCAGCTCAATTGGCTGATTTACGATGATCTGAAGTACATCAGACGGGAAATAAACTTTGAAGTCTTTGTTGTTCACGGTAATGTTTCCACTACCTGGACGAAGATAAACCCGGGCAACAGCCGTCTTTCTTCTTCCGATGTTATTGATTTGTTGCATGTTCCTTATTTAGTTTTAATCTCAATTAATTTGGGAGACTGTGCCGCATGTGGATGCTCTGAACCTGCATAAACAAACAGGTGAGTAAACAGACGACGACCTAAACGATTTTTGGGAAGCATGCCCTTAACCGCCATTTCCAAAATTTTGGCCGGATTTTTGGCCATCAGTTCAGACGGGGTTTTGAATCTCTGACCACCTGGATAACCGGTGTGAGAAACGTATACACGATCTGTCATTTTTTTACCGGTAAGACGAATCTTTTCCGCGTTAATGATGATCACATTGTCACCGCCATCTACATGCGGTGAATAGGTTGGCTTGTGTTTGCCTCTGATGATCATAGCCACTTGACTGGCCAGCCGACCCAACACCAGAGCTTCTGCGTCAACAATAACCCACTCTTTCTCAGTCTCTTGATGACCAAGGTGAGGAGTTTTGAAGCTTGTAATACTCACGTTTGTACTATTTAAGTTTTAAAAAAGGACTGCAAAAGTAGGAAAAAAGTTCTTCCGGAAAACACCGGGCCGAAAAAAAGCTGGAATTTCTACCTGAATTTCAATCGGATGACATCCGAATACCACCTTTGCTCACTGGAAAATCCCGATTTTGTCTGCAAAAAAACTGTTTGGGCCTTTCCGAATTTCTAACCGAAACCACTTCTCATCAGACGGTACCGGATTCTTTCAAAAAGGGCTGGCGCTTCCAGTAGGTCAGACTTCGCCACAACCATTCAAACGGACCAAACCGGAAAAACTGAAGCCAGATGGCACTGAAGACAATCTGAAAAATCCACACCGCTGCCACCACTTCATACAACTGGTATCGCTCCAGCTTACCAAACAGGGCCAGACCGTAACCATAAAAAACAAAGGTACAGATGAGCGATTGCATCAGATAATTGGTAAACGCCATCTGCCCAACATTGGACAAGAGTTTCAGGAGAAATCCTGCAATACGCAATTTATAAAGGACCAGAATGAAACTGACATGACCCATGGCCATGAGCAACCTCTTCAGGTGATATGGACTGACTTTAAATTCCTGCCAGGTGAGACTGGGATCGAAATGATGCTGGATCGCTGTACTACCAATCCAATAACTGAGCGGAAGTCCGACTCCGTAGGCAAACAATGCGACAGCTGCATATTCCTGCAGACTACGCTCTCCTGTGAGGAAGCCCGATTTAAACAACGCCATTCCAATCAGAAAAAAGGCAAGGGCATCAAAAAAAAGCTCGGTGTAAAAATCCTTGGTTTCAATGTACTTATTAATGCCGGTGAGATCTGATTGAATTTCGACATACCCCTTCTGCATGTTTTTATTCGATTCTGCAATCTCGTGTTTGTAGTGGGCTTTGCTGTGATTTTCCTGAAATGAAACCCATTCTTCCTTCTCAGCTTTCTGGCTCTCTGTCAGTTTCTTGTGTTGCTTTTCAGCCAACATTGCCATTTCACCTTTCTCTCTGATTTTGCCGGGCTTCCGGATCTTACTGGTCGACTGAATGGTGGCAAACAACAAGAACGCTGCACCAAACAATGCCAGTTTCGCAGCGCTCAGTTTACGGAATGGAAACAGAAAAAGGCCCGTTATAGCGTAGGTGTACAATATATCACCAGGCCACAGGAAAATGTACGCATTGATGAGGCCAAAAATCAGGAGCCAGATCAGCCGGCGGTAATATATGTCGGCGGGTGTAATGCCTTCCATGGGCTTTTTCTCCATCCGGTCGAGAAGCAGAATGGCACCCGCCCCAAACAACATGGAAAAGATGGCACGCATGGTTCCTTCAAAAAGTCCGTTTACCGCCCACCAGCACCAGTAATTGGGACCGGAATATTCTCCAAGAATGTCGAGGTTGTAATGAAGCGCATAGGCTTTGCCGAAAAACGGGATGTTCATCATTAGAATTCCCAGCAAGGCCATTCCTCTTAAGGAATCGAGAATCTGTATACGGTTTTCTTTGCCAACAGGTGCAGGCGTTATAACAGGTCGTTCCATAGGGTTGAAAAAATGAAAAGTAACGAAAAAGACGAAAGCAAAAAACAGAACCCGCTCAACATCCTATCTGAAATGAACCGGACTGCTTACCTGTCTGCTGCAATCGCCACCGGAATCTTCACATACTCTGTATCGCCTCCCAGTTCGATCAGTTCAAGAACAGCCATGTATAAACCGACTCTGGCTTTGCGTCCTTCTTCGGTTACACCATCCCATTTCCAGAAACTCTGCGTTCCCAAATGGGCACTTTCGGCCAGATTTTTTACCAGCAATCCGTCGGCCGAATAGATTCGCAGATTTCCAAACCGACCCGATTTCGTGGTTTCATATGAAAACAGCGTGAAGTCTTTGTTGCCATCCCCATTGGGAGAAAATGCCTTCGGATCGGCTGTAAATGAATCCTGCGGATCAAAATCGCGACTCTGTGAATTTTGATATCCCGGCGTTCCATAACCGGCATCTGAACTGGCCGATTGCCAGGAAGACGAAGAATTTACTGGCAGAGTTGGGGTAATTTTCTCCAACGAAACACCTTTTGTTTCATCCAGAATCTGTGCGTGGAATTTATCGGAATAGAAAAACTTCTGCCACACTTTGTTGCGAGGTCCGATCAGACGGACGGTACCGGAATCGGAATTGAACGAAGGCAGGCTGATTTCAATGAAATTCTCCACTTTTCCTTTTGGATAATCCCGCATGGTGAGGGATTTTGAATCCGTCAGTAAAATGTAGCCTCCAGGTGCAACGGGATAACTCTCATTGCTGATCGCCACATTGTCGTTGTCGTTGGCCAGTTGTAATTCCTTCAGATCCAGATAGTAAGGCGACACATTTACGATTTCCACATAATCACTTCCACCAGTATTGGGATCAAACAGAATCTCATTTATAATCCAGAAAGAAGAATCAGCAGGAAAAGGCCGGGCAGTGGTCTGACTTTCTACCTGTGTGGCATTTCCGGCACAATCTTTCACCAATCCAACCGTAATCGTGATTTGTTCATTTCGTTGGATTTCGCGGTTGACTTTGATAAACAAGGACGACAAATCGGTGTTCTTTTGAATTCGCTGTTGCACCTGATAATCTCCGGAAATGGAAATCTCCGCTTCTGAAAGGGTGACGCTGTCAACCAGCTCGTCCCATTTCAGACGGAACGTCACACTGTCTGGCACCGAAAGACGCACAAAATGTGGGGCAACCACATCGGGTTTTGAAGCTTTCACTGAGTTTACAAGGCCGGGAGTTCCGCCAGCCGCTGCTGTGCTGATGGCCCAGTTGTTGATTTCATCACAAGGGTTTCCGGTATCGATCATTTCAAGAGACCAGCCTTTTGTCCAGAGTGAATACGGTGAGTATTTATTTGACTCAAAGAAGAAACGGTGGATCCAACCGCCTGCGGCATTGAGCATGGTGAGGTCGTCGCCTTCTGAATTGATGGATGGAAGTGAGGTTACCTCCTGAATCTGAATTCCTTTGCGGTTGTTAAAACGGACGGCATCTCCTGTTCCCACCAGAACCAGATATTCGCCAGGTCCCAGCAATCGTGAAGCAATTCGGGCGGGAGTTCCTCCATCGGTGATCTGCACTCCGGTCAGATCCAGAAGCTGGTTGGTGTTGTTCAGAATCTCAATGTACTCAGAAGCCGGCAAATCGTTTTCCGGTGTATCATCGGCCTGAACTTCGGTGAACAGCAGATCAAATCGTTCAGGTTGCTTTCCGATTCCGATTCCGAAACTGGAATCGGCCATGGTGTTCAACCCGCAATCCTTCATGTTCTTCAGGGTCAGGGTATATTTGGTTCCCAGCACCATCCGACCTGTAAAGTTTAGGGTAATGGATTCCGCGGAAGGAAACCGGTTCTGAATGCTGGCAATCGTCAACCCCGGAATCACAAACGAAGCCGGATCCGGAAACAACGCATTCATGGGTTCCGAGAAATTCAGCTGAACGGTGTTGCTGTCCAGGATTTCGAAAGAAACGAGGGATGGAGGTGAATTATCCGGCGCATCGGAATACACGGAATTCTGTGCTCCCGGTGTTCCACCGATACCGGCGTTGGAAGCAATCCAATTGTCCTGGCTGCTGCAAACCAGAAAAGGATTGAACTGCTCCAAAGAATATCCGCCGTTTTGTTTGGATGAATTTTTATACCAGGACAGCAGATACGAGACTTTATCCACCACCGAATTGTCTTTGTCCTCAATCCGGATTTCGGTTCCGGTATTGTTGAGAAGGGGAAGATTGATGCCCAGTGCCGGACCCAGATTCTGGAATGACGGCACGCTGTCGGTTTCGCAGAGAATCAGATATGACTTAGGAGGAAACACAAAATCCGGAAGAGTCACCTGGGTAGAACCCACAAATAAATTCACGCCTTTCAACTGAACGGGAATCTCAAGAGTATTGAAAAGCTCGAGGTATTCCGTCCGTGGAAGACCCAGGCTTGGGGTTTCATCGGCATAAATCTCATTGATCACCAACGCTCTGGAAGCAATGGGTGCAGGAGGAAGGTAAATGAATGGAAAGGATACGGGTTGCGCTGTGGTGTTGCCTTCGCAATCTTTGATTCCACTGTAGGTAAGGCTGTAATTCTGACCCGTCACAATAGCGGAAGACAAATCCAAAAGGAGCGAATGATCATCGAGAACGGTGACTCCGGTGATGGTTAGTCCCGGAATACTGAAAGAAGAAGCTGGAACAGGATCGCTGCCCAGACTTTCATTGAAAACGAGTTTGAGTTTTGTCAGGCTGATGTCGACCACCACCGAATCCAGAGCCGGAGGACTGGTGTCGCCCACATTCGAAAACACGCTGTTTTCAGTTCCGGGTGTTCCGCCAATGACGGCATTGGACGCAATCCAGTTGGTTGCTCCGGAACATTTCAGACTGGGATTGATTTGCTCCAGAGTGAACCCACCATCGTCCTTGGTTCCGTCTTTGTACCAGCTCAATGCATAATTCACCTGATCGATCACATTATCGGCTGGATCCTTTAGCGTGAGCAGATCGCCGGAATTATTGAGAGAAGGAAGACTGATGGAAACAGTCGGACCAAACGATTTAAAGGCTGTGGTATCCGCTGATTTACAGAGAATCACGTAGCCATTCGAAGGCAAAAAATAACGGGGAAGGAGTACTTCTGTAGTCGCATCGGAAAACTTAAATCCCTGCAGATTGATCTGGGACTGGGTGTTGTTCCGCAATTCCACAAACTCGCCCGACGGCAAGCCTAAGGACGGCGACTCATCCGCATAAATTTCATTGATCACCACATCCCTTGGATTGTAGGATGCCACCGGATCGTAAAAAACCGTGGCTTGCTGCGAGGTGGTCTGAAGGTTGCCGACAACGTCTTTCGACTGGCTCACGGTAATGGTATTTGTACCGACACTAAGAGATGATGCAAGCACCAACCGAACCTGGGAAGGATTGGATGCAAGCCTTGTTGCCGATAAAATTCCAACAGCCGGATTGAGGCTGTAAAGTGAAGTGGTGGCACAAAAAACCGGATCCACTGCTTCCGAAAACTGAAGGTCCACAATGTTGGTGCCCGAATAGGAGGCATTCGCTAAAGAAGGCGGTGTGAGATCCGGACCGCTCAGGTTTTCTGCCCGGATGTCGTCGAAATAGTGTTTGGTCCGGTTGGTTTTGGATGACTTGATCAGCACTCCGATTCCCAATGAGTTGGTCAGTGAATTGTCGGTTCCAGTGCCGAACGAAATGAATCCGGTGGTGGTGATTTTCTCAAAAAGCTCCCAGTTGCCGCCATTCCGAACCACTTTGATGCTCCCCTGATTGTTGCTTGCGTTGCTGACAAGGGTATTGTTTTGAGGAATGATTTCCGTAGTTGTTCCTGCTTGTTTTTTAAAAAGTCCGATACCATCTGCGGCTCCGCCCATCCGGATGAAATAGCCATTTTGTGCCTGGGTAAGGTCCAGATTGTCGCAGGTAAGCCAGAATTCGGCATAGTTCTGGGAGGAAGGATTGAAATTGAGGCGAAAGGTGAACTCCCAGTTGGTGAATGTTTCGGTGCTGGCGGTAGCCAGATAAAGATTGACAGACGATGCATTTCCGGCTGTTGTTCGCAGCTGCCCGGTTGAAACCATGAACGAATCGGTCATTCCGATCCAGGCTGGATTTGCGGTGAAATCGCCATCTGAAAAATCCTCTATAATCTGCGCCTGGCTGCCAAATGACAGCAGCAGGAAAAGCAGAGAAGCGAGTCGCAATAATTTTGGTTTCATTTGCATTGAGTACGAAGGCCAAAAATGGTTTTCTTCGGGTTCTTATCCAAAACCTTGTTTTTCAATTTCATTGCGGTTTTCCGTTCTTTGTTTTTTTGAGGAAATATGAAACGATTCCTGGTCCTTCCGTTCGCTTTTATCCTGTCCCTGATTTCCGTCTGCGATACGTTTGCATGGGGATTTTTTGCCCATCAGCGGATCAACCGGCTGGCGGTGTTTTGTCTGCCTGAACCGATGTCGGCTTTCTTCAAACGGAACATCGTGTACCTCACTGAAAATGCGGTGAATCCGGACCGAAGACGAAATGCTGTAAAAGGAGAAGCGCCCAAACATTTCATTGATATTGATGTGTATGGCGATTCGGCCCTGTGGAAAATGCCCCGTCGCTGGCAGGATGCGGTAGCCAAATACACAGAGGACACCCTTCAGGAATACGGCATTGTGCCCTGGGAAGTGAACCGCATGAAATACAGTCTGCAGAAAGCGTTTGAACGGAAAGATGCCAAAGGAATTCTCCGGATTGCCTCCGATCTGGGTCACTACATCGCCGACTCGAATGTGCCGCTTCACACAACTGAGAATTACAACGGACAAATGACCGGACAGAAAGGAATTCATGGTTTCTGGGAAAGCCGTTTACCGGAGCTGTTTTCTGACAAGTACGATTATTTTGTGGGACAGGCAGATTACGAAAAACACGTGCAACAGCGGGCATGGAACTCGATAATCGCGGCCCACTCTGCACTCGATTCCGTCCTTGGTTTTGAAAAAAAGCTGAACGCCGAATGGCCTGAAGACAAGAAATACAGTTTTGAACAAAGAGGAAATGTGACGACACAGGTGTACAGCCGGGAGTATTCGAAAGCCTATGATAAAATGCTGGGCAACCAGGTGGAGCGACGAATGCGTGCCAGCATCAAGCAGGTCGCCGATTTCTGGTACACTGCCTGGGTAGACGCCGGCCAGCCCAATCTGGATGATCTGCTTGATTTCAAGTTAAGTGATGAAGACCTGAAAGAGCAGGAAGAAGAGCGAAAACTCTGGCAACAGAAAACGATCAACGTGCGAACCGAGGAAAGTGCGATGATCACGATCGATGAGATCTTATTCGGCAGTTGCTGCAACCACAAAGATCACCGTTCGGCGTGTAAAGATGGACATGGGCATTAAGCTTCGATCATAATTACAACTTCCGGAATCTTCGTTAACCGGTGAAATAAAAGAAGGTCCGCCTACTTTCTTTTAAACACAATCACCAGACTGAAAGAAAGCCCCTATTTTTGGCCAATCATCTTCGGGCCTTTTGAACGGCCTTTTCATTTCAGCATTCGTTTCTCTTGTCCACTTCCGGAACTCTTATTCCTCCCATCACACTCAAGCAGAAGATTCTGGAACCAATCCTGTTTCCTCCGGCTTCGGTGAACAAGGAAAAGTTGTACCGGAAAATTCAGGACGAGACCATTCTGATTACGGGTGCGAGTTTTGGAATCGGAGAAGAACTCGCCTGCTTACTGGCACCATCCGGAGCGCAGCTGGTTCTGGTGGCCCGCACAAAAGAGAAACTTGAACGGGTGGCCGAAACCGTCCGTTCTCTGGGTGGAAAGGCGCATGTTTTTGCTTTGGACCTGTGCGATGAAATGTCGGTGCGTGTGTTTCTGGAGGATCTTCGCCATGCCGGACTCCAACCCCATATCTTCGTGAACAATGCCGGAAAGTCGATCCGACGGTCGGTGTTTAAGTCGCTCGACCGGCACCATGATTTTACGCGGACCATGCAGCTCAATTATTTTGCTCCGGTTCAGATTATGCTGGATCTGATTCCTGTAATGGCGCAGAGAGGACAAATCATCAACATTTCATCTTTGGCAGTGGCCTTGCTGCCGGCTCCCGGATGGGCCGCGTATCTGGCATCCAAAGCAGCATTTGATCAATGGCTTCGTTCGGTTTCACCCGAACTGGAATCCAAAAACATCAACTCAAGCTCCCTGTATTTTCCATTGGTGCGAACCCGGATGATCGAACCCACCCGCTCGTATCGAAACATCCCCGCCATGTCACCCGAAAATGCCGCCCGCTGGATTGCAAACGCCATCCTGCACGAAGGCAAACGCTATTATCCCTGGTGGTCGTGGATTCTGATTGTGTCCGGCAATATTCTCCGGCCTGTCTGGGAAGCCATTTTATCGTTTCAGATGAAGAGGAAGCCGTTCCGGTAAAACCCACAAAGAATTTCCTCTCCATTCCTAATTCCTAATTCATCATTCCTAATTTGTTTCTTTGCACCCATGTGCGGAATCGCCGGATTTGTAAGTCCTTCCTTTTCATGGAATGCCGAAACCCTGTTGCGGGTGTCGGAAACACTGGCGCACAGAGGTCCGGATGACGAGGGATTTTTCTTCCTCTCACAAAATCGACAGCCGGTGCATTCCTTTTCCGGAACATTCGGCAAACCCCTGCTCCTGCCTGAATCAAAACTTATTTCGGAAATAGCGCAACCTTGTTCGGTTGGATTGCTGCACCGCCGTCTGGCCATCATTGCGCCGGAAGCCGAAGGGCATCAACCGATGGCCAATCCGGACCAAACCCTCATTCTGGATTACAACGGCGAAGTGTACAACTACCTCACGCTCCGGAAAGAACTCGAGGAACTGGGTTGTGTGTTCACCACCAGAACGGACACCGAAGTAGTGCTTCAGGCCTACAAAATCTGGGGAGAAGCCTTTCTCGAAAAGCTCGACGGCATGTGGTCGATGGCCATTCTGGATCTGGAAAAGAACATTCTCTTTGCCTCCACCGACCGCACCGGCATCAAACCTTTTTACTACCACAGCGGACCGTCCGGCTTTTGCTTCGCTTCTGAGATTAAGGCTTTCCGCTGTTTTGGTGTTGACTTTACGCCCAATCCGGCGCCTGTTTCGAGGTTTCTGGCGTATGGCCAAAGCGACGAGACGGACGAAACGATGTACCGGAACATTTTCCGGCTGCAGGGAGGACAAAGCCTCACCGTCGATTTGCGGACGGGTTCTTTCACCCGGAAACAGTGGCACCAATGGACAGTGAATTCATCGTTTGATTACCAGCCTGGTGTTTCAGAAACCGAACGGATCGACACCATCCGCGAATTGCTGCTCGATATGATCCGGCTTCGGCTTCAGTCGGATGTACCGCTCGGAGTTTGCCTGAGCGGAGGAATCGACAGTTCGACGATGGCTGGCCTGACAGCCTTTGCCGACCGGAGGTCACATACAACGGGCATCCGGAAAGCATTCATGGCCACCATGGCGCCGGGTTCTCCGCAGGATGAATCGGGTTTTGCCCGAATGATGGCAGCCAAAGCCGGTTTTGATTTTTACACCACACAACCGGACGGGGCCGATTTGCTGTCGGCCTTTCAGGATCTGATTTACACGCTGGACGAGCCACCGCCCGGACTCAATGCGTTTTCACAATACGCAGTATTCCAGAAAGTGGCTTCTGAAGGTGTGCGGGTAACACTTGACGGACAAGGGGCAGACGAGATTTTTGCCGGCTATCCGCGGCACAACCAGAGTCTGATTCTGGAAACCCTATCTGCTAATTCGTTTCCTTCTGCCATTGAAGAATATGGACTTGAAACGCTCTGGAGCTGGATCCGGTCGAAGATACCGTCCGCAAAAGCGCATTCTCTGTTGCTGTCGAAGAAACCCGAGTATGGTATTTTCCGAGAGGAACTATTTGCACTGGCGGGCAGCAAAGGCGGAATTTTTCCTTCGGTGAATACGGCTCTGGAGGATGAATACACCCGGTCGTCTCTGCCCTTTCTCCTCAAAGCAGCCGACCGCAACTCGATGCGTTGGTCGATTGAATCACGGATGCCGTTTGCGGATTTTCATCCTTTGGTGGAGGCAGTTTTTGCGATGCCGGGTTCCTCCAAAATACAGCAGGGGCAAACAAAATACCTTCTCCGGAAAGCCGCAGCCCCTTTCGTGCCGTCCGTGATATTGCAGCGTCGGGATAAGGTTGGTTTTGCAGCCCCAAACCGCGATTGGTTGTCGGTTCTGTTGAAAAGCGACTTTGTCCGGGACCTTCCCTCTATGCCGGATTTTTTGGATGAGAAGATGTTTGAGGTTCACCGCCTTCGTTTCCTTGCCAATCCGGATGCGGTGGATCCGTTGGTCTTATGGCGGGGATTGGGATTGAAGGTTTGGGGAAAGGGAATTCTGAAGTAGAATTCAATCATTTGATTTCACGATTTGCAAAGAGATTAAGCAATGGTTTTTAACATTCAGTTCGGTTTAATAAATTGCAGACAAATTCGAAGACTATGAGTACCGCACAGGCATTTTATGAAGTTTTTAAAGCCTTACCTAAAAGTGCTCAAAAAGAGGTGAGGCAATTGATTGCTGAGGATACAAAAACCATTCTGATTTCTTCGAAAGACCTCCAGGATTCCGTATCAGAAATAAAAAAACTAAAGGCCGGTAAAGCGAGAATTCTTGGTCTTGAGGATTTGAGAAAAGAAATCACTTCCTGATTTATGGCTGAGGTCCTGGCATTCGAGCTTTTTGCAAAAAAGGCAAAGAGGTTTTCGAAAAAGTTTAAAACGCTTCCAAGTGAAATTCTGGACCTTGCAGATCAATTGAAAATCAACCCGAAGATTGGAATTCCTCTTGGATCTAACCTTTTCAAAATCAGACTGGCATCAGAAAGCAAAGGAAAAGGGAAAAGCGGGGGATTCCGGATCATTACCTACTTCGTTGACGAAACGAAACAAGTGGTTTATCTGGTAACAATCTATGACAAATCTGAAGAAGAAAGCATTTCAAAACAGGTTCTGAAACAGTACCTTAAAGAAGAACTTTCTTAGTGCCATTCTACCAATTTCCTTTTCCAAGGATCAGGCATAACCTCTATATCAAATCGTGGTTGATTTGTTAATTGAAAATGTAGAAGGTTTGGAGATTAAAGAAATGGAATTCAGCATAGATGCTTTCCCAAACTGAGACAACGCATCTGAATACTGTCGGGAGTCTCTTAGCTTTGCAGCCCTTCCGGAAACGGATTTCTTTCCGGCCACTATGAACATCAACAAGGATATTTACCAGGCGCCCCTGAGTCTGCTCACCGATTTGTACCAGCTCACCATGGCCCAGGGTTACTGGAAAAAAGGCATCGCCAATCGGGAAGCGGTATTCAATCTCTTTTTCCGGCATCCGGTTTTTAAAGGAGGATACGCCATTTCCTGCGGTCTGCACTATGTGATCGACTGGCTCGAGAGCTTTTCATTTCACCCCAGTGATCTTGATTATCTGGCTACTCTCCGCAATCCGGACGGTACCGGCCTTTTTGACCGTGAGTTTTTATTCCATCTATCGAACCTCAAATTCGAGTGCGATGTGGATGCCGTGCCGGAAGGACGGCTCGTATTTCCACAGGAACCACTGCTTCGGGTGAAAGGTCCCATCTGGCAGGCCCAGCTGATCGAAACTTTCCTTCTGAATGCGATCAACTTTCAGACCCTGATTGCCACCAAAGCCGCCCGCATTTGCTTCGCTGCGAAAGGCGATGCCGTCCTTGAATTCGGACTTCGGAGGGCGCAGGGAATTGACGGTGGCTTGTCGGCCAGCCGGGCCTCGTATGTGGGCGGTTGCTCGGCTACGTCGAATGTGCTGGCAGGCAAACTGTTTGGCATTCCTGTCCGCGGAACGCATGCCCATTCCTGGGTGATGACGTTTGCCTCGGAAGTCGAGGCCTTTGAAGCCTATGCCGATTCCATGCCGGGAAATACTGTTTTTCTGGTGGATACCTACAACACACTGAAGGGTGTCGAAAATGCCATATTGGTTGGACGAAAACTCCGGGAGAAGGGCTACGAGCTGGCGGGCATCCGGCTTGATTCGGGTGACCTGGCCTATCTGAGCATTGAAGCCCGACGGATTCTGGACGAAGCCGGATTTCAGGAAACCAGCATTGCGGCCAGCAACGATCTGGACGAGTACCTGATCAAGTCGCTCAAAGAACAGGGTGCGCAAATCAACATCTGGGGCGTGGGAACCAACCTCGTTTCTGCCTCCGACCAGCCAGCTTTGGGCGGTGTGTATAAACTGACGGCACTCAAAGACGAAAAGGGCGAATGGGAATATAAGATCAAGCTGAGCGAACAGGCAGGGAAAATCAACGTCCCGGGAATATTGCAGGTGCGCCGTTTCCGGGATTCGAAAGGATTTCTGGGGGATATGGTGTACGACGAGCAGCTGGGTTACGAGTTGCCTTCGACTATGATTGATCCGGCCGATTTTACCAAGCGGAAACTGATTCAGGCAGACTGGCAGTCGGAGGAATTGCTGGTGCCCATTTTCCGGAAGGGCCAGTGTGTGTATGCCAAACCTTCACTGGATGCCACCCGCCGAAGGGCCAAAGAAGAACTGGCGATGCTGCACCCCACGATCAAGCGTTTTGAGAATCCGCACAACTATCCGGTGGGTCTGGAAGAGAAGCTGTTTCAGCTTAGGGCTGACAGGGTGCTGAAGATGAAGAATTTGTAGGAGTCTGTTTCTTTTAAATTATACCTTTGAAGTAAAGATACTTTGATGCCGACCATTTCGATGTTTTTTTGGGATTATCGTGCGGATGTATTTCGCACCAAAGGAGCATAATCCACCTCATATACATGTTTACTATCAAGATGATAGTGCAGTTGTTGATATAGAAAATGGAGAATTGGTGAGTGGGAAAATCGGTAAAAAACAATTGAAACTTTTATCCGCCTGGATTGAAATCCACAAAGAATCCTTACTCGCTAATTGGGACCTTTGCCAGAAAGGTGAAAAACCATTTACAATCACTCCATTAAATTAATTGCCACATGAGTCCAGCCGTAATAGATGTCACACCGCTCCCGGATTACCATCTTCGCCTCTCTTTTGCCAATGGTGAAGTGAAACGATTTGATATGAATCCCTTCCTGACAACCGGGATTTTTAAAGAGCTTACCGAAAATGGCATGTTCCAAACGGTTAAGGTGAGTTTTGATACGATTGCATGGGCCAATGATGCTGACATTGATCCGGAATCCTTGTACGAGGGAAGCGTGGCGGAAGTCGCTTAGATTTTCCATCGGGGTAATTGTTTACGCCTGAGGGGGGCAAGTTGAAATTACAAACTGTACAAAAAGTTGGCGTCCAGATCGTACCCGTTGGGCCATACCAGGTAACCGTCTTCAACTTTTACCTGACAAAAAAATCCCGGATCTCGAAGTGCTGCTGACCAACCCGCTCCGATGAATGGAGAAAGATCTATCAATTTTGATGTTCCATCTTCAAATTGCACTTCCAGGGTATTCTCTTTCAGCACTTTTACTGTTAATACCTGGTGATAAATGGATGATTCAACGCTACTGAAACTCATATTTGACGGATCCGAATTCGCTTCGTTGTTACATTGAGGTTTACTTTATCTATGTTTTCAGCCGACTGAATCAATCGGAAGATCATTTGAAATAACAGCTGCCGCATATTCAAAAACAGCCAGCACATCCTCCTGATTCAAGGACGGATACATACTCAAAAGTGAGGCAACATCGACTCCCTCCCCCATTTTTTCAGAATGAGTTCCACCGTAATCCGGGTTCTGGCGACGACCGGTTTACCTCGCATTATGCCTGGATTGAATGATATGCGGTTTTGATATTTCATATACGATTCTTTCTCCAGACAAATTTAGATCAAACGATTATCCATTCATTCCATCAATGCGCCTCAAACCAATTCTCGCCTACTCCCACACCGACTTCCAGCGGCACCGTCATCGGGATGGCGCCGGACATAAAAAAGGGCACTTTCTCTTTCAGTAAATCTATCTCAGAGCGATGGGCATCGAACACCAATTCATCGTGTACCTGCAACACCATCTTTGACTTCAGATTTTCTTTCTTCATCCAGTCGTGCAGGTTGATCATAGCCAGCTTGATGATGTCGGCCGCTGAACCCTGGATCGGGGCGTTGATCGCATTTCGCTCGGCAAATCCACGCTGGGTCTGGTTGCGGGAATTGATGTCGGGCAGATAACGACGCCGTCCTAAAATAGTCGATACATATTCCTGCTCCTGTGCGAGATGAATGATCCGGTCCATATACTTTTTCACAGATGAAAACTCGGTGAAATAGGCATCGATCAGATCGGCCGCTTCTTTCCGGGGAATGGAAAGTCGTTGCGAAAGACCGAACGCCGAGATGCCGTAAATGATACCGAAGTTGGCCGTTTTGGCCTTCCGCCGCATGTCGCTGTCGACCTGGTCGAGGTCCACCTTGAAAATGCGGGAAGCCGTAATGGAGTGAATGTCTTTCCCTTGTTTGAAGGCCTCAATCATGGTGGCGTCTTCGGAAAAATGCGCCATCAGACGCAATTCTACCTGGGAATAATCGGCACTCAGAATCTGGTAATCACCATCCCGGGCAACGAAGGCTTTCCTGATTTCCCTTCCACGGGCGGTTCTTATCGGGATGTTCTGCAGATTGGGATTGGTGGAACTCAAACGCCCCGTCGCTGCCACTGCCTGGTTGAAGGACGTATGAACCCGTCCGTCGGGCCCAATCAGCGTAGGCAAAGAATCGATGTAGGTCGACTTCAGTTTCTGCATCTCCCGGAACTCCAGAATCTGCGAGACAATCGGGTGCTCGTCAACCAGTCGGGACAGCACTTCTTCTCCCGTCGCCCACTGACCGGTTTTGGTCTTTTTCGCTTTGGGATCCAGATTCAGTTTCTCAAACAAAATCTTGCCCAGCTGCTGCGGAGACGACATGTTGAATTTCTCCCCGGCTGACTGGTACACTTCGGCTTCGATCTGAATGATCTGTTCGGCCAGGTCAACCGACAAACCGCTCAATGCTTCGGTATCAATCCGGATGCCGGAACGCTCCATGTCAGACAACACATAAATCAATTTTCCCTCCACATCTGTAAGAAGGGACTCCTGACTTAGCTCTTCAATCTGTGGGGCCAGGACTTTTTTCAGCTGATAGGTGATGTCGGAATCTTCCGCTGCATATTCTGCCAGATCGGTGAGGTCCACATCAGCCATGGTTCCCTGTGCTTTGCCTTTCTTCCCGATCAGGGTTTCAATGCTCACGGGTGTGTAGTTCAGGTAGTTTTCCGCCATCAGGTCCATGCCGTGGCGTTGGTCGGGATGAAGGAGATAATGTGCCAGCATGGTGTCGAAAATCGGGCCCTGCACGGCCACCTCGTAGCGGGCCAGCACGTTGATGTCGAACTTGAGGTTCTGTCCGATTTTCACAATGGCCGGATTTTCCAGAGCCGGTTTGAGGAAGGACAGAATCTCTTTGGTTTTGTCGAAATCAGGCGGACAGGGCACAAAATAGGCGACCCGTTCCTGCCAGGCGAAGGACAGTCCGACCAGGTTGGTGAAACTACTTTCGAGCGAATCGGTCTCCGTATCGAAGGTAAACTCCTTCAGTCCGGACAGCGACTCTCCAAGCAGACGGAGATCTTCGGCGTCTTTCACAATGTGGTAATGGTGCGGAACCGTTTCGATGGTGTCACGGTAAACAGGAGCGGCCTCTTCTTCAGCGACTTCAGCTGTGGCTTCTGTGGCGGCTGGTTCCGGGTTGCCAAACAAAGACAACTGGCCGCCTTTCGAAACGGACGGTGCCGATTTGGTTTGAACCGGTGCACCGGGCAGATCTTCACCCAGAATCCGTTTGGCCATGGTTCGGAATTCCAGTTCCACAAAAAGTGGCTGGAGAATGTCTTTTTTGGGTGCTGTGATCACCAGATCTTCCGGACAGAACGGCACATCCACTTCAATGTGAATGGTGGCCAGATGTTTGGAAAGGAGTCCTTGCTGCGCAAAATTCTCCACATTCTCCTTCATCTTACCTTTCAGTTTATCAGAGTTGGCAATCACCCCTTCGACGGAATCGTATTCTTCAATCAGCTTCTGCGCCGTCTTTTCTCCGATGCCGGGAATACCGGGAATGTTATCGGAGGCATCGCCCTGTAAACCCAGAATGTCGATTACCTGCTCCGTCCGCCTGATGTTGAATTTGGCCAGCACTTCGTCTACCCCCAGCACATCGTATCCCTTTCCCATGTAGGAAGGACGGTACAGAAAAATGCCGGGTTCCACGAGTTGGGCGTAGTCTTTATCCGGCGTGAGCATGTACACTGTAAATCCCTCTTTCACTGCCCGTTTGGCAATGGTACCGATGATGTCGTCGGCCTCAAAACCGGACATTTCCAGAATGGGAATATCCATGCCGGTTAGGAGTTGTTTGATGTAGGGAATGGCCAGCGTGATGTCTTCGGGCTGTTCCTGCCGCTGGGCTTTGTAGGCCTCAAACTGCTCGTGGCGGAAGGTAGGTCCCGGAAGGTCGAAACCCACACCGATGTGGCTGGGTTTTTCTTTGTCGAGGACTTCGAGAAGGGTATTGGCAAATCCGAAAACCGAACTGGTGTTGAGTCCCCGGGAGTTGATGCGTGGATTTTTGCTGAAGGCAAAGTGGGCCCTGTAAATAAGGGCCATGGCGTCGATCAGGAAGAGTTTTTTCATGTGCCTGTGGAGATTCTTCCGTCACCCATGGCAGGTGATAACCGGGAAGAATGAGCAGGCAAAGATTGGATATTTTTCGGGAGAATTCCGGTGTTAATCCACCGTTCCTCCACCGATGCAGAATCCGGCTTTGATGGCCGAAAAGCTGATGCCACCCTTCACAAAATTGTGTTCAAACGTAATGGTGAAATGTTTGTAGTCAAGGCCGATCCGCGGACAAAATCCGATATTGGTTTCGGCCTTGTCGCCCCCTACTTTTTCGGCTCCGTCGTAGTACAACTGCGAAGTATATGTGCCGGCTCCAATACCCACAAACGGACGGAATTCTTCATTGATCACATACGAGTAATCGAAAGATGGCAGTATCGAGAACAAGGCAATGGCTTGATAATCATCACCGAATAAGGACCGCTGAACCAGAACGGCAGTTTCCAGTCGGAGCCCCAGCCAGAAATTGTCTGTAAACGCATATTTGGGTTCGAGTTGAAAATCGAGGGCATACTTATACGGAATATCCAGCGGGCGGACATATCCCATCGAGGCCACAATTTTAAAAGGTTTGAAGGTACGATCGCCAAATTGGGCAAATGATGAAAATGAAAGCAGGCAGAAAAATGAAAGGAGGATATGTTTAGGATATTTCATGCTGACAGAATTGAAGTGAACCGGATTCGCCCTTCCAGGTATGGAAAAGCATACGTTTCCAAAATGAAGAATCCGATTCGAATTAGAAGGAAAGCAGATTGAAAATCCAATCAACAAAAGAAGTGAACCTACCTACGTGCGTTTCCGCCGGAAATTCCTGTCCTTTTGAGGGATCCAAATGATTCTACAAAAGCACCAGCCGGTCGTAATTCCAGCCATAATCCGAACCCAGACTGGTAATAATAAGCGCTGACCCATTTTTGGCCGCTTCTTTCTGAATCAGATCGAGGGCTTTGTCCGCGTTGTCATCGTCCAGATGACTGAAGGGTTCATCCATAATGAGAAAATCCGCCTGCTGCAGCAAGCTCCGGATGATGGCCATTCTCTGGCGTTCTCCGTACGAAAGCTGGTTGCATTTTTTATCCAGCAGCGATTCCACACCCAGAATTTCAGCCATGGTCCGGATCGTGTTTTCATAAAAAACGGATCCCTCCAACTGACCTTTTAATGCCAGATTTTCCATGGCGGTGTAGTCCATGAAAAGGCGCAGATCCTGAAACACAATGCTGATTTCCATGGCCCGGGCGTCAGACCAACGGGCCGGTGAAAAATAGCGGGTATCGGTTCCGTCGATTTTATACTGGCCGGTGAAATCTTTCCGCAATCCATACAAAAGAGAAATAAACGTGCTCTTCCCTTTGCCTGACGGTGCCGTCACCAGAACCTGTTCTCCCTTTTTCAGGACCAGATGCTGGTTCCACACCTGAGAAAATTCACGGGCACCGGGCGGAAGTGTATCCGGACAAAGATCGATCAGGTCAATTTGTTGTGCCATGTGAAGTAGGAACAAAGGAAGCAAATCATGGGGAATCCTGATGCAGGCGGAAAGAAAAAGTCCCGCTTTCGGACGGGACTTTTATTTGGTTCTTTATTTCTCTGCCTGTAAAAAGTGGTTGAATGTATCGCCACGCAATCCCAGACGGATGGTTTCGAGCGGAATCACTTCATTGGGTGCAATATTTCCCAGATTGACATTGGTGCCCAGTAATTTGATAAACCAGACCTGCTGCGATTTCTGTGGGGCTTCCCAGATGATTTTTTCAAACGGAATCTGTGTAAGAATTTCATCCACCAGACCTTCCCGTACTTCACCTGTTGATCGGAACAGACCAACGTTTCCACCTTCTCTGGCTTCACCGATCACTTTCCAGGCACCGGCTTCCAGTTCTTTGTTCATCAACTGAATCCATTTATAGGGCGGAATGATTTTCTCCGCATCCTTGGAACCAACTTCCGAAAGGACGGTGACGTGTTTCGCCAGTTTACTGATGTATTCGCATTTTTCGTCGTGCGGCAGTTCGATGGAACCATCGCTTACTTCAGCATAGGTGAGTTTAAACTGATCCAGAATCCGGAGGTAATCGTCAAATTGTTTCCGGATGATGAAGGCTTCCAGTAACGTGCCACCCAGATACACCGGAATTCCGGCTTCGTGATAGACCGCAATTTTCTCTTTCAGATTCGGGGTTGCATAGGAGGTGGCCCAACCAAGTTTCACAACGTCTACATGCGATGAGCAAACCGACATAAAATCCTCAGTTTCTCTAAGGCTCAAGCCTTTGTCCATTGCCATTGTTATGCCTGAGTTCCGGGGCTTGGCGGTACGGTCCGGTAATTGGCTTATGTTATAATTCATTCTGAATCTGCTTTTCCGTTGTTTCGAATATCTTGAATAATTTTATAAAGGGTTTTCTGAGTCTTGATGTCGTCAAAAAAATCATACAATACTGCATGACTGTCATAATCCAGTAAGATTCCATTTTCCAGGTAAATCACCGCTTCTTTAAAATGACCGGTTGAGAATTGGTAAGCGGCTGCTCTGTAATACAACAAGGCTTCATCCGGCATCAGGGCAATTGCCTCATTGATCATTTCCACTGCTTTTTCAGTGTGGCCCTGCTCAAAATAAATGTGGGACCAGTCAAGCCATAGAGCAATGTTTTCCGGATCGAGTTCGTACACTTTTTCAAATGCAGCTTCGGCGGAAATCACATTTCCCATTCCGTATTCGGCCACTCCTTTGCTGATCCAGTAAGCGGGATTTTCTTCGTCAAACTGAATGGCTTTGTTGAAAAAATGGATGCTTTCGGCAAACTTCTCCATTTCCAGCAGACAGGATCCGATCCCGAAATAGGCATCATCCTGCTCCGGATTCACTTTGATTGATCGACGGAAATAATGAATGGCCTGGTCGTATTTATCCTGACTTTCCATGGCCGCACCTACACCTACATAATACTCGGCCTGCTTGTCGTTGATTTCAATGGCCGCCAGAAAGGCTTTCGCTGCGTCTTCGAACTGGTCGAGATTCATGAGGATATTGCCCCGCTGAAAATGGGCAATGTGCATTTTCTCCTCCAACGCCAGGCAATAATCAATGGCGTTTAAGGCTTCTGTGAAATCCTCAATCGTATTGAGCACATTGGCATAACTGAGCCAGAGAATGGCATCAAACGGATTGATGTCCAGGGCCTTTTTATAGTAATCAAGTGATTCCGTCAGCCGTTCTTCGGTATTGAGGCAAATCACAAATTCTTCCAGGCATTCAGGAGAAGACGGCACCAGATCAAGCGATTTTTTATACCAGTAAATGGCATCCTGCGCATTCTCCATCTGGAAAAAGGTGGTGGCCAGAGCATGGTACAACCGGTCTTTCTGTTCCACAATGGGTTCGAGACCGGTGAGGTAATGAATCACCTCGGCGTTCCTTCCTTCATAATTCATCAAAGTGCATTTCAGCACGATCAGGTCGATGTCGTATGGAAAGAAATGCTCTGCTTTTTTGACCACTTCCAGGGCGGTATCGTTTTCTCCGCAATTGGCCAGAACATGGGCATAATCGAGGAGAAGTTCGGATGAAAATGGATAGGTTTCCATTGCCAGTTCGCAGGCAACCCGGGCCTTGGCAGGCTCATTCTGGTTCACATAATGATAAATGACGTATTCGTATGCGTCCAGATCAAGAAAGCCGGCATTCTGATTTTTCAGCATGGATTCATACTTCTGAACCCACTCTTTCCCCTCGTTTTCTGATTGAAAATCTCTTTGCATATCGTAATCCTGACGTTAACTCAATCCTCCCTTACAATGTTCAAATGTAATCAGCCCAAGCGAAAAATGTCACTCCTTCTTTGCAAGAACCCATCGAATGGTCTCATCCAGCGTGTGGAATCGAAAATCAGGCCAGAAATCTGCCAGTGCTTTTCCTTTGTAAATTAGCCGTTTAGAAGAAGAGGCAGCGGTAAATTTTGTCAGCAGAGGTTTTTTACCCGTGAACAAAGAAAGTATAAACTCCATTCGCCATGCCAGCCCCGTCATCCAATTTCGGCTCCTGATAAAGGGCGCCCGTTTCCCCGCAACAGTGGCTATCTTTTCAAAAAATGACTGATACGGAATGTGCCCCGCACTCAGCAGGAATTTCTCACCGTTCACCGGCCCACGTTTCAACAGCTCCATCACCACCGAAACCACATCCCGTACATCCACATAATTGATCCAGCCGGTGGGATAAAAGGGCTTTTCCTTCATCACATAACCAAAAAGACCCGCACTGCTTTCGTCTTTGTTTCCAGGAGAAAGAATGATCGATGGATTGACCATCACCGCTTTCAATCCCTCTTCCACACCACGCACAACCTCCAGTTCGGCATTGTATTTCGACCAGGCATAATCCGAAGTGGAATCATCCGGATTAAAACCCTGGCGTTCGTCGATTTCGGTGGGCATGGGTTTGCTGGGTGACAAACTGGCAACCGATGAGATATGAATAAACTTCTGCAGTTTTTCCGAAAGAAGGCTCACATTCACCATGTTCGATGTGCCCTCCACATTGATGTGGTACAATTTCTTACGGTCACGGGGATCGAAGGAAACCAGAGCAGCAGCGTGAATGACAAAATCGGCTTCCTGAATGGCGTTTTGCAGCACAAGAAGATCCCCGATGTCGCCCTCAATCCATTCCACATCTGCCGAACGGGGGAAATTCCGCACCCGGTCGGATGTTGGATTCCGGCACAAAGCAGAAACCTGGTAACCGCTTTCCAGAAGACGGACCGTCATTTCTCTGCCTAATAAACCGGTGGCGCCGGTTATGAATACCTTCAATTTGGAATGGTTTGGAATCGGCTGCAAAACAAACCCATTTACCGGATTTCTTTTTCCATTACAAAATCATTGAGCCAGAACGGGCCAAACGCGATGTCCACTTCTTCCCGAACTGAGAACCCTTCCTTTTGGTAGAATCCAAGACTTTTATTGAACCGGTTTACATTCAGAATCAAATACCGGCATTGGCTTGACAGGGTGAGTTCCTCCGCTTTCTCCATCATCTTCTTTCCGAAACCAGATCCCCGGAATTCGTCCAGCAAATACAGTTTATCCAGTTTCAGATCCGATTCACTTTTTTTGGTCAATCCCATAAAACCAATGGCTTGTTTGCCTTTCCAGACCAGGTAAAAAACCTGACCGTCCTTCATTTGTTTCAGCAATGCCTCTTCCGAATACAATTCCCGTAGCATGTATTCGATCTGGTCCAGTGAAATGATGTTCTGGTAATAGGAAGGCCAGATGGCATAGGCCAGTTCCTGAATGTGTTCCAGCTGCGTTTCATTGGCAGGAAGAATTTGAATGAGGTCTTTCATTTGGTTGGATCGGAGGAAAAAAGGGCACCTTCTTTTAATGAATAGGTGGACACAAAAATAGAGGGGGATCTGGTTTGGTCGAGAAGAAAACGAACCAGCACCATGGCCACCACCATCATGCTGGCACGGAGTGAAATCAATCCCGGAATTCGAAGCCGATCTTCCAGCGGAAGAGGAAGTGCCTTTTCATAGAGCATCTGAAACTGGGACTCCGTCAGTATATGCATGGGTTCCGATTCCACATCGGATGGTGGCAGATTCTGGAACCGGTTCCGCATTTCGGTGAGGGAATCAAACGAACCGGCGCACCCCACCAGTTGCCAGGTTGGCTTTTTCCGGAGTTCGGAAATAAGAGGTGCCAGATTCTCCGAAAGCCAGTTTCGCAAAGCCGCCACCTGATCAGACGGAATCGGATCGGTTTGATGAAAACGTTCCATCATCCGCATACCGCCGATTTCAAAACTGCGTTTCCAGACCATCTGCCTTCCTTCACACAAAATAAACTCTACACTTCCTCCACCAATGTCAACCACCAACGAAGGCGTTCCGTCCTGTAAAACACCCGATGCGGCCACACCGGAAAAAATCAATCCGGCCTCCGTTTCGCCGTCAATCACCTGAATGCAGAAACCGGTTTTCTCACGGACGGTATCCAAAAATCCAGTTGCATTGGCGGCACTGCGGATGGCGCTGGTTCCAAAAACGAGGGCATCGGCGGGCTCAATTCCTGCAGATTTACAATCGGATGCAAACTCCAATAATGCGTCCAGCGCTCTCTGGATGGCGTCAGGCGGAATCATCCGGCTGGCCATAGCTCCGTTTCTGCCCAGGCCCACTCCGGTTTTTTTCCGGAGAAGAACGTCCGGGGCTCCGTCCTTTATCCTGGCAATCAGAATTTGAAACGTATTGGTTCCCAGATCCAGAATTGCCCGCCATCCTGTAATCGGATCGTTTAAACGCTTCATTTTGTGTTTCTTTAAAGATTGGCTTTCCGGAATAGCAGCTTTGTCTACTTTTGCAGACCAAATTTTTGGCGAAGATTCGGCTCCGGTTTTTTCCCGGACAAATCCCGACACAAATCAACGACAAGCTCATGGAAAGCAAAACAGAAAACTGGACCGTCCCACAAAACGAACAACCGGTTCGGAAAAAAAGTCAGATCCGGGAATGGGCTGACGCCCTTGTATTTGCACTGGTGGTGGCCACATTGGTCCGGTGGTTCTTTTTTGAACCCTTCA
>CAMCXM010000039.1 GCA_945883425.1 Spirosoma fluviale | reverse complement strand
GTCTTCAATACAGGTGATTCGTTACTTGGAAATATAACCATCCGGTACACCGTAACCAATGCAACTGGATGCAGCTCCTTCAAACAAAAACAAATAACGGTTCAGCAACTTCCAAGAGCAGTTGGTGGACTTGACACAGCAACCTGCACCGGATTCCCACTTACAATTGGAGGCGATACCATTCCAAACCTTCTTTACAAATGGTTAGAACCAATTCCAGGATCAATTGGAGTTGATACAGGTTCCTTCGCAACCGTGTTGCTGACAAATCCCAAACAGGTAGTTGATTCATTTTTTGTGAGGTTATATGTAAAGGACACCATCACCAAATGTGAAAACAGGGATACCGTCAGAATTTACGTATATCCAAGACCAGATGCCATTGCCATTTTCCCAGGTATCAAAAACATTTGCTTTGGCGATACATTTGAAATCAAAGCCAAAACCCGAAAAGGACTGACCTACGAATGGTTGAGAAATGGGTTGAGTCTGAACATTCCGGATGAGAAAGATTCGGTTTTACTGGCGCCCACTTCCGGTAAATATCAACTGGTGGTTCGTAACAGAGGTGCCAGTTGCACGGATACATCTTTAACCGATTCGCTTACTATTTTGCCCCGATTTATCCCTCAAATTAAGGGGCATTTGAAATTTTGTAAAGACAGTACAACCCAACTCAATGTGGTTCCGGTTCTGCCTGGATTTACCTATGAATGGCAATACAACCGCAAAAATGTACCTGATTCGACAGCCACCACATTTACAGTTGGCAAGACGGGTACTGTACGCGTTATCTTAAGGACAGATAAAGGCTGCCGTGATTCATCTCTGATTGCAAACATTGACAGTCTCCCTGTTCCAACAACCGGGATTTTGAATGATACCGTCGTTTGTGAAAGACAGAAAGCCGTATTTAAAGCACCGGTTGACAGTCTTTACCAATACCGTTGGATCGATAGTGCGACAAAAGCAGTGATTTCCACAAACGACACTCTGTTTACGGGTAAGGCCGGCAAGTATTATCTACAAGTATATAATTTCTGTAAAGTGGCTACCGATTCCGTCGTTTTGCTTCGGGTAAATCCACTTCCCCGATTTGGCATTTTGAACAATGGCAGAAACGATACAACCGTCTGCGTCAAACTTCCCGTCAAACTTTTCGGGCCGAATGGGTACGAATCCTACACATGGACGACCGATACATCAGCAGCCGGTGCCAGCGACAGTAAACTATATACTATGCCTACGGATAATCTCCTTGAATTTAAGCTTTCATTGGTTGTTACCGATCAATTTGGATGCAGCAATTCGGATACCGTTTCAGTGAAAATCGACGAGTGCCCACCCGTCATTTACATACCAAATGCATTTTCACCTCAAGGCGATAAAGTCAATGACCTCTGGAGAGTGACCGGCTACTCCATTTCAGAAGTCAAAATCTATGTTTTCAACCGATGGGGACAAATGGTGTTTTATTCAGAAGACATCGATAAACCATGGGATGGAAATTTCAATGGAACACCATGCCTTTCAGGTGTTTATAAATATCTAATTGAATACAAAGGTGATTTTGACGGCGAAGGTGTCGGTAAAAAAGAGACAGGAACCATTACCATCATCCGCTAAACTACGAACCAGATGAAACTACGAATTTTATCATTTTCGATTGTGCTCCTGTCTTCAATGACGCTGAGTACCCGAAGCTTTGCACAAGACCCGCAATACACACAGATTTACGCTTCACCTCTTTATCTCAATCCTGCATTTGCCGGTAATCTGGATTATGACTGCCGCAAACTCTCCGCATCAAGATTCAAAACGATGGTAAATTACAGAGCACAGTACAATGGCGACTACAGCTCTTTGTATGGAACCATTGATTACCGGGAAAAATCAGGCCGACTTGGAATCGGGGGAATGGTCATTCAGGACAGAATAGGAGCTGCCAACATGAGCAACACTCAGCTTGCACTTGTGGGATCTTATAAAGTACCGATCATTAATGACTGGCAGGTTCATTTAGGCTTACAGGGTTCCTTCAATTTCCGGAATGCCAATTTTAACAACCTCACGTTCCCAGATCAGTTTTCACAATCGGGCCAGACTTCCAGTACAAATGAACCCTTGCTGAATGCAGCAGAAGTAATGTACGTTGACTTTGCAACGGGTATATTATTGTTCAATGACAAAATGTATGTAGGAGGAGCAGCTCATCATCTCAATCAACCGAATCAGAGTCTGTACGGAGCAACCGAACGGATTCCATTGAAAGTGGCCATCCACGGCGGTTACAAATTCACATTAAAAAAATCCAGAGGCTTCAGTCGCTCCAGAGGTCCTGAAAAAAGCATAACACCAACAATTCACTACAAATCACAGGGAAATTTCCAACAGCTTGAACTCGGCTCTTTCTTCAATTATGATCCAATCATTCTTGGTATTTGGTACAGGGGACTTCCAATTTTCAAAACCCCTTCAGGCGGATTGAATCAGGAATCAGTTTGTTTGATGGCAGGTACGAAAGTGCCGTCTGATTACGGTCTGATCAAAGTAGGCGTGAGCTACGATGTTCCGGTGGGCAATAAGGTGAACAGCCTGGGAAGTACCTTTGAAATCTCATTAAGCTACCAGCTGATCAACGAAAAGTGCCGCAAGCGAATTGTGTACCGCAAGATTCCTTGTCCCGGACTTTGATTTACTGAGCAGACAATTCTTTCAAAATGACAGCAAATTCCTGTTTCCATTTGTCGTAATAAAAACCTGTTGCCGGGCCGGAAAAACCGGAGTGAACTTTCAAAATGGAACCGTCCTTTCTGACGAAAACAGTGGTTGGAAATGACGTTACCTTAAATTGAGATTGCAAGGCTTTGGTTGCTGAATCTTTGTTTGATATCCCTGCCCAGAAAATCGGGTACGGGATTCTGAGTTTCTTTTTTACCACACCAATTCTGTTCCAGGCATATTGAAGGTCGTTTTTTCTTTCAAATGCCAGTCCAACGAACGCCACGTTATCCGGCTTTCCTGAAAATGCATCCACCAGAAACCGGGATTCATCCAGGCAATTCGGACACCAGGTACCCATAATCTGAACCACCAAGGCTTTTCCTTTCCACTCCGGGTCCAGGTCCGTTTTTTGTTTTCCGCTTGAGTCCAATGCGGAGAAGTGAAACCTGCCGGCTGGAGGTTTTATGAATCCATCTGTCAGAAAATTTCCTGAAACAGCACGACCAGAAAAGTTTTGCTTGCCAGACCTTCCATAATAAAAGCCTCCCTCCCAACTTTTGAAAGAAGAATGAAACGTCATCTCAAAATAATAGGTGTGGCCTCCGTCAAATGTCTGTAGAAAGGCCTTGTCACCCTTCACTTCACCATTGAGAAAACGGTAGTCACCAGTATTGGTGAGAATGGTGGCGTGTAGAGAAGTATTGTTCTGATCAAGAACCATGTATCCAGAATCCTGTGCCAGTCCGTCTTCAGAAAAGATGCATTTCCACTCTTTGGGGAGTGAAGGCTGCTTATTGACCTGATCCGAACGATCGGTTTGCTTTTTTCCAATTGTGCGAAAAGGAAGGAAGTATCCTGGAATTCTGGAATCGAGTTTACAGTACCGGCCTGCGATCGGATCCGGAATGGGAAAAGGGATTCGCAGCACCGCATCAAAGACAGACAATGGATAATTGATCGAATCGTCCTTCAAAAACCACTGATCCAGGACAATGGTTTCTTTCCCGTTTATGAGTTGAAGCGTATTGGAGCCTGCCTTCTTCTGAAGAGAAAAGGAAATTTCTTTATCCTGTAAAGCCAGGGCACAATTCCAGGACATCGATTGAGACCTCAATCCTGTCACCGGAAGAAGCAGGAAGAACAGGAACCAGGGCTTCATTTACTTTTTATATTTTGAATTGAGGCCCTCCAGAACTGCTTCTGTTATATCCAGACTGTCAGTAGCGTATAAGATTCCTCCACCTCTTGTGTAGCCCAGAACATATTTTAACCCATGCGCCGGTGCGTATTCCTGCATGTAATCAAAGATCTGATCATTCAGTCTCTTGGTCAGATTCTTTTCTTCTTCCATTAACTGCCCGGTTTTCTGTTCCCGCAACATGGCAAGTTCCTGCTGTTTTCTCATCAGGGTTTGCTCCGCATCTTTAATCAGAGTTTCCGTCATGGTACCGGCCTGAATTTTTTTCTGGACCTCCATGTATTCCGTCTCAAGTGCTCTCATGCGTCCACCCAGTTCATTTTCAGCCTGACTGTTTTTGCGTTCAAAACCGGCCCTCATACTTTTAAAACTTTCAAATTTCTCAAGGAGTGTATCGGTATTTACGAAGGCCACGGCTCCAAACGAATTAGCGGAATCTGGAACCAGTGTGATTTTCTTTGCTGGTGCAGGACCTGTTGATGAGCCACCTGCCAGATCTGAACCTGTAGCAGTGAATTGTTTATACAGCAAAAAGGCAACAACGATTGTCAGAATTCCCAGAACTATGTTAGGCAGGTTTTTCATTTTTCAAAAATATCGCCAAATATAAGCCTCCAATTTTCATTGACTTCACTTTGAGCGTATACATTTGCCACAGAATTCCGATATAGCTTCCATATGTGGAAAAAAACCAGGTCAGCGTATGATTTTGTCACTGAGGTTCTCGAAGCCTGGAACGACGACAATTGCTTCCGGCTTTCGGCTGCTCTCAGTTACTACACCTTGTTTTCCATCGCTCCGCTGGTGGTTGTGGTGATTGCAACGGCAGGATATTTTCTGGGTGAACAAGCCATTTCGGGCGCCATTTTCAACAAAGTCTACACCATTATCGGCGATCAGGCTGCTTCCGGCCTTCAGACATTGGTTCGGAACGCATACGTGAGCAAACCCACTTCACTTTCCGGATTTGTGAGCGTAGCCGTCCTTTTATTTTCAGCCACGGTTGTGATGACGGCCCTTCAATCTTCTCTCAACACAATATTAAATGTTCGGATCCGAGCTGATAAAGGGATTCTGTATTTCGTGATTTCACGACTTCTGGCTTTGGCCATGCTTCTGGGAATCGGGGTTTTGCTGGTAGCAACCATCGTGTTAAATGCTGTCTGGATTGCAATCTCTGACTATACAGACCAATTGCTGCCGGACTCATCATACTATGTAATTGAAGCCGGACAACTGGTGATCAGCCTGGGGATGACAACCCTTTTATTTGCCTTAATCTATAAATATCTACCCGATGCAAAAATCCGGTGGCGCAACATCTGGATTGGCGCATTCACAACTTCGATTCTGTTCCTGGTCGGGCGGTATTTGATCAGCTTCTATCTTGGAAATACCAATATAACATCACTTTACGGAGCTGCCGGTTCCGTCATTTTGTTGATTGTCTGGATCAATTATTCATCCTGGATTTTCTTCCTTGGAGCGGAAGTGATTCAGGTAGTGAGCAAAAAGAAAGGCGACCGGATTATTCCAAGCCGGATTGCCGAATCGTACCGTGAGGTTGTCGAGATGCAGGATTCGTGGAATTGATTTGACAAATGAAAAAACAAGAGCCGCTTTTTGGTATTGACCTGGGAGGAACAAAAATCGAAGGAATCGTATTGCCATTCCGGGGATCGACAGAACCCATCTCCCGTTTACGGCTGCCCACTGAATCTGCTAAGGGATATGATCATATTCTTCAACAGATTAAAAAATTAACCTCCATGCTGGAAACCGATTCCGGATTCAAGGCCAGTCGGATCGGAATTTGTACACCGGGCACATCAGACCCAAAGTCGGGACTTCAGAAAAACAGCAACACAACCTGTCTTAATGGGAAACCATTTCTGAGGGATTTAGAAAAATCACTTGGCCTGACGGTTTCGATGGCCAATGATGCCAATTGCTTTGCACTTGCCGAAGCAACTTTGGGAATCGTAAAAGAGAAAATGCCGGAAGCAAGTGTGGTTTTCGGCATCATTATGGGAACGGGTGTTGGTGGTGGCTTGGTGTTCGATGGGAAAGTATGGAACGGCGCCCATGGAATTGCGGGTGAATGGGGACATAATTTTCTGGATGAATCCGGAGGACCTTGTTATTGCGGAAAAAGTGGATGCGTAGAAAACATTCTTTCAGGACCTGCTCTGGAAAGATATTATGCAGCTGAATCGGGTACAATCAAAGGACTGAAAGACATAGTGAACGCAGCCGGACAATCTACAGACCCCATTGCGGATCGCACGATGGATCGAATGGTTCATTTTTTCGGAAAAGCCGTCGCTTGCCTGATCAACATCCTTGATCCGGACGCCATTGTCATTGGGGGTGGTGTTGGGAATGTGGATGAATTATACACCAGAGGTGTAAAAGAAGCCGAAAAGTATCTGTTCAACCCGAGATTGGAAACCGCATTTTTCAAACCAAAACTTGGGGACAGTGCTGGAGTTTTCGGAGCTGCGATGCTTTGATTATTCAGGAACGAAATCCCGGAATCATCGTTTTCCAGGTTCCTTTGATCCAGTTGTATTTGAGAGCGCTGGGTGCGGCCAGAAACCAGTACCGGTTTAAGTTTGTCGTAAAGGATGGCTGCATGTAACAGTTCACTGTACAGGACTGACATCCGGGCAACCGACCTTCCAGACCCTTCATTTGTTTCACCTTGTCTGATTGGTACAAATCAAAAAGAGAATCTGCAATGGGTATTGATTCGATACCTAAATGATAACAAGGAAGCACAAGTTCATTCTGCGGACTAATCACGATGGTGGTGGACAGAGCCTTACAGACGGGGTCCTTTATCTGGTTGCCACCATCCAGCCGCAACTGAATGAAGGCATCATTGAGAAACACATTTTTTTTTCTGCCCCACTTACGAAGAATCTGCAGATCCGCAACATCGGGTTTAAGACCGGTTTCAACCTGGTTGTAATCAAAAGCCGGGTTCAAAATAAGCACCAGATTCCGACGGACAGCATATTCTTCCCACATCGCGGGTAAGTGATGCATATTCTCTTTAAAAACCGTAAAAATGATATCCGGCCTTTCGCCAAGCTTTTCGGCCATTTGGATTGATTCCTGCACAAACCGGAAGCAATCAACGCCACGACTCTTGTTGTGTTCTTCTTCAATTGGCGAATCGAGGGAAAAGTGAAGCATATCGACAAGCCCTTTGATTTTGTCAGCCCATTTCGGATATAAAAGTGCATTGGTGGTGACTGTCGTGAGGAAACCCATTTGTTTCGCCAGAACCAGAATTTTATCCAACTCCCGGTGCAGCAAGGGTTCACCTCCGGTAAAATCGATGATTCGAACACCCAGCTTTTTTAAATCCCGCAAGTTCTTTTCTATCGTTTCAAGTGTGGCGTATGGTGAAGGACGTTCCCATATATCACAGAAACTGCAGGTGGCATTGCACCGATAGGTCAGATAATAGTTACAGAGGACCGGATGAGAAACGAGCTGCATTGATGGTCCTGTTGAGAATAAATTAACCGTGTATCACACCCCTGATCTGGAGTGTTGGAATAAAGCTCATGTTTTCTTCGATGATCGAGCCTGGCAGAAACAGGAATTTCTTGTCAAAAATCCGGTTGCTTTCATCATCCTTATAGTAGCTCACCCAAAACTCATTGCAAAGGTCAAACAAAGCCGGATCAATCAGTTCGATGGGCATGGCTGAATGTGGAGGCAAGTTTTCAACATGGTGCCGAAGGATTCCTGTTGTCTTTTGACGACCGTCTATTTCACCGTATCCTTTACTGGTCACCAACACATTGCGGATGCCGAATTCATTGGAATTCATCACAAAAACCTTCCACTCGTGGCCTCCGGTGGAAACCGGATCCAGCCCTATAACAATTGAAACACCGACAACGGATGGAAATGAAATATCAGACTTCATATGCCTGCAACTTAATGGGAAATACTTTTTCGAAATTTTGCTTTAGGGAAGCTTTAACATCATCCGGATGAAGGTTATAACCTAGAATTTTCTCCATCGACGTCACGGCTTTATCCTGAATCCCACAAGGGACAATTAAATTAAAATAGTTGAGATCCGTGTTCACATTCAATGCAAATCCATGCATGGTAACCCAACGGGAAGTCCGCACTCCAATGGCGCAGATTTTCTCCTCACCTACCCAAACTCCGGTCAGACCTTCATTTCTACCGGCATTCGAAATGCCGAAATCCTTCAACGTAAGAATGACCACCTCTTCAATTTCACGAAGGTAACGATGAATATCGGTGTAGATCTGGTCTAGATCCCAAATTGGGTAACCTACAATCTGCCCGGGTCCGTGAAAGGTTATATCACCTCCCCGATTAATTTTATGGAAATCAACTCCACGCGATCTGAGTTCCGTCTGATCGACCAGCAGGTGATCTTCTTTGCCACTTTTGCCCAGAGTAAACACAGGATCGTGTTCAACAAAAAACAAGAACAGATCCGGATGAATGTCCGGATCTGTTCGGGATGCTATTTTCTGGCTGACAACTTTTTGCAGACAAGCCTCCTGAAAATCCCAGATTTCCTGATAGGGCCTTCTTCCCAGATCAGCAAACTTGACAGGGACCACCGATTAACCGACTTTGGCCAGTTCGTCTTTCAGGAAATTGATCACGTCCACAGGAAACGGATCTACATTGTTGGCTTCAGCCAGGTGGAAGGAAGTCCAGTCCAGTACGTTGATCAGGTAAATGGACTGCTCAATGAAGGAGTCCCCTTTTGCATGAAGCTCATACACAGAACCGGCCACTTTGGTGAAGATGTCTTTGCAGACATCCAGCCGAACAGAAGTTCTCGGATGATCGAATGAAGTACGAATCAAAACAGTAGAGGCGTTTGAGAAAACGACATTCGGGTATTTCCAGCCAACGAGTTCATTGTGATTCATTTCCGGAAACACATTCACATGGCTCAAATGCTTGGAGTTTTCGGCAATCTGCTGCTGAGAACGGATCAGAACAGCTTCCACTTTTGAATCGCCATAAAGAATCGGCAATTTGTCCTTGAAATAGGCCGTCATTTCTTTGGAGACTTTCTGAATTTCAGGGCTGTTGTCTATAAGGTTTTGAGCCGAGGCTTCAATCTCTTCAAAATGCCGTGAGGGAATCAGTCCGTAGTGATGCAGAATATGGAAAATCTGTACGAAACTGTATCCGATACTGGCCCTCGGGCTATTGCTCCGTCCTGGGATGGTGATGGATGAGTATCCATTTTCTGCTACAAAAGCGCCCATTTTTCCACCGGAGGTAATGGCCACAATTTGTGCACCTTTCGCTTTTGCCTTGTCGGCTGCGGATAAGGTTTCTTCTGTATTTCCGGAGAAGGAGCAGGCGATAAAAAGAGTATTCTGGTTAATATAAGCCGGAACATCATACGATTTCGACACATCAATCGGCACTTTCACTTCATCATTTGTGAGTGCCTTTATTAAGGTACCACCAATTCCGGAACCACCCATTCCAGCAATCACCACATTCTGAATGGGTGAAGATGGTTTGGCGAGGGTAGCGGAATTTGCTATGTTGATGGATTCAAGTAACTGAGCACTAAATCCTTCTATCAATTCTTTCATCATAATATTTCAATTCAAGATCAGGTAACGTATTTGAACGTGGCGCAAAGAAATAAAAAAATGCGATCAGGTATGGCATCAGGTTTCTGTTGAATGCACGGTTTTTGCATCTCAGATTGCCAAATGCGTCTTTCATCTGACTATTTCTCTACTAAATTATAGGGTTGTAAGGAAACACGGTAAAAAGCTACTTCAAATTTAATTTGGCAACAAGGCTCAAATAAAAAATTAGGTTCAAATATTATTTTTCCTATATTTGCATTGCATTATACCAAGAAAGACGTAGGCATGTGCCTACATCTACAGGTTAAAACTTTTCTCAATTAACTGGTAATAAATTGATTAAAAAGCAATCTTCAATTAAATCAGCCTCTGGCTTACTTGCCGAAGTTCTCAAAATTATGCCAAACTTGTACCGTATCAGAAAAATCAGGCAGATATTTTCTCCCATTTTTCTCCTTTTCCTGGCCATCCAATTTTTAGGCAATCAGGCTATTGCCCAATTGGATACCGAATTCTGGTTTGCCCCTCCGGAATTAACTGCATCGACCACAGAATCATCGAGAAGGGACCAACCTATTCAGCTCGTAATCAGTACACTGGAAAAACCGGCTGACATTCAGATTCTTCAGCCTGCCGATTTAACCTTTATACCCATTACATTTAATCTGGCAGCAAATTCAACAAAAATCGTTGATTTGTCTGCTTTTAAAGACAGACTTGAAAGTAAGCCGGAGAATAAGGTTTTAAAAACCGGTCTATACATCAAATCGACCAATTCCATTTCAGCTTACTATGAAATTCGCTCCCCCAACAACACCGATATTTTTGCGCTGAAAGGCTCGAATGCTCTGGGTAAATTATTTTATACGCCTTTCCAAACCAATTGGGACAATGCCCTCGCGAACGGAGGAAATGCATACAACCCGGTTACATTTGCTTCTTTTGACATCATCGCAACAGATGATTCAACACTGGTTACAGTTACGCCAAAGAAAGAAATTATAGGTCATCCGGCAGGAATTCCATTCACGTTTCGATTGGACCGGGGACAGGTTTATTCCTGCAGAGCCATTGACCGGTTTGGGGCAAACCACCCTGCAGGTTCAAAAATTGAATCGACAAAAGAGATTGCTGTCACCATGAAGGATGATATGCTTCAGTTTGCCCCACCAGTTCCAGGTGCAGACATTGCTGGTGATCAACTTATTCCGGTCGACTATTTAGGTACTTCCTACGTGCTTGTTAAAGGAGGATTGAACAACAACCAGGACCGATGTTATATTCTTGCCGTAGAAGATAACACCATAATCCGGGTAGATGGAAACCCCATTCCACTGGATACATTAAATGAAGGAGAACAGCATGAACTTCGAATGATCAATAGCAGCTACTTTTTGTCATCCAATAAAAAGGTAGCTGTCCTTCATATTTCCGGCCTTGCAGATCAGGTTGCAGGTGCAGTAATTCCAGCCTTGTCTTGTACCGGAACCAACCAAATTGGATTTACACGTACCAATTCGGCCACTTTTATTGTAAATGTAATTACAAAAAATTCAGCTAAAAATAACTTTACTCTTAATAACGATCCAAATCTTGTTCCCGGTTCAGCATTTCAACCCATTTTAGGAAGCAACGGATGGGTTTTCGCCAGAATAACTTTTTCCACTTCCCAAATACCCGCCGGAACAACCCTGCTTTTGAAAAACTCAGGTGATGAACTTTTCCATGTTGGGGTAACCAACTATGCAGCGGGCGTCGGAAGTAACTACGGATACTTCTCCAATTTCAGCCGGTTGAATCTGGGAACAAATAAAAACCTGTGCGTGGGTGATACAGCAGTGCTGGATGCGGGTCCTGCCAAAACATCGTACCAATGGAGCACGGGAGCTACCACGCGTACCATCGAAACAATTGAACCCGGTAAATATTGGGTCAATACTTTAAGCGGAACTCAATGCCCGAAAACCGATACCGTAACGGTCCGTTTTTATGAACCATTCTTTACTCTTGGACCAGATGATACCATTTGTATTGGTTCAAACAGACTGATTACGCCAAGCGGAGTATTTACATACACATGGCAGGACGGATCAACACAACCCGTTTACACTGCCACTCAGGCGGGAATTTACTGGGCACAGGTAGCTGATTTCCAAGGATGTACCACGCGTGACTCCATCGTGATCTCCGAATTTCCAAGACCACAGACTCCGCTGGCTTCAATTGGAGATACCGTTTGTAAAGGAGGTCTGGTTTCTTTAACAATGGGCAATGTTGCCAATGCAACTTATGCCTGGCTCGATCCGGACAGCACCGTCATTTCAGGAAAAACCATTCTTGTTAACACCAACACGCAACCAGAAGGTGCATATAAAGCCTTCATCAAAATCAATGGTTGCGAAAGCTTCTTTGATACCTCATTTGTAGGAATTGTGCAGCCACCGGCAACGGATCTCGGGAAAGACACCGTCCTCTGTGCATTGGGTGGAAGTTATCTTCTGGATCCAGGTTCTCATCAGAATGGTTACCTGTATCAGTGGAGTAACAGCACCTCAGACAGTGTGCTTACGGTGACACAATCCGGAAAATATAAAGTAACAGTTTCGAGTCCATTTGGCTGTTCGGCCACTGATTCAGTAAATGTTTTGTTTCAGCAGGGCCCGGGTAAACCCACCATCCTACCAGGCGTTTTCTTCTGCGCCAACCAAACTGCCAGTTTTGGTGTGGCTCCACAAACAGGCCTCACATACAATTGGTCCGGACCAAACGGATTCACATTTAATGGAGCATCGGTTACCATTTCCAATGCCCAGTTAAGTCAAAGCGGCATTTACACCGTCACAGCGTTCCAGAATGGATGTCCCGGAATTCCTGCTGACACGACCATCACCATCAACGAATCACCAATTGTCAATCTTGGCAAGGATACTGCCTCATGTGCAGCTTTCGGATTGGTTTTGGATCCAGTCGCGAATGGAGCAGGTTTGACATACTTATGGAGTAATGGTTCGACAGATAGTACCATAACTGTTTCAGCCGCTGGTCAGTATTTCGTGAGTGTAACAAACGGGACCTGTACTTCGAAAGACACCATTCAGGTTACATTCGGCGCCGGACCTTCCGTTGTAACACCAACCGGATTACGGAATTATTGTGCCGGAGAGTCTGCAACCTTTGGGGTTGTTGATGTAGCAGGAGAAACCTATTCCTGGACAGGCCCGAACGGATTTACCTTAAATGGCGCCGTTATTAGCCTGCCGGGTGTTCAACAAATTCAGGCGGGTACTTACACCGTGACGCCATCATTACCTGGTTGTCCGGGAACTCCTGTTCCATTCCAACTGATTGTAAGACCTTCGCCGGTGATCAACCCGATGGCGGATACAAGTATTTGTCCCGGATCAACTGTTGAACTGGATCCTGTCCTGAACGGAGGAGATGAAACGTTCTATACATGGAGCAACGGTCTTGCGGATAGTTCGATTACTGTAAGCACCGCCGGAACATACCGGGTGACTGCTTTTCTTGGGCTTTGCCAGGCAAAAGACACCGTGGTTGTGAGCCTGAAACCAGGACCTTCTGCCGTTACATCAAACGGAATTACACAATATTGTCCGGGAGATACAGCCAGGTTTGGTGTAAATCCTAAAACAAATGAAGTCTATAACTGGACAGGACCAAATGGCTTTACATTTACAGGAACCAATGTAGAAATTCCTGGATTGGCTTCTGGTCAGTTTGGAACGTATACAGTTACCGCTGTACTCGGAACATGCTCCGGCATTCCGGCAGATGTGATTATATCACAAAATGCAACCCCTGTTCTTTCACTTGTTGAGGACACCACCATTTGCGGCGGCAACACAGTAGTTATCGATCCGGTTTCATTTGGAAATGGATATACCTACAACTGGAGCAACGGTACCACTGACAGTACATTGACAGTAAATCTTCCTGGAAAATACCTTGTGACTGTTTCAAATGGAACTTGTTCTTCAACCGATTCTGTAACAGTTTCTGCCGGACAAATTCCGGACGCTGTGAGCATAGCCGGACAAAATAGTTATTGTCAGGGAGACAATGCTGGTTTGAATGTCACTCCGCAAACCGGTGTCATTTATACCTGGAGCGGACCAAATGGATTTTCAGCCGTTTCAAATTCGATTTCCATCGCCAATATTCAAACAAATCAAGCTGGATTTTACTCTATTATCTCTACTCTGAATGGATGCAATGGTCCATCAGACACAATTCAAATTTCAGTTGGGTCAACACCCGTCATTGAACTTGGATCAGATCAGACACTTTGTAGCGTACCTTCAATTGTGCTTGATCCAACGCCAAACAGCCAGGGATTCACATTCTCGTGGAACAATGGCAGCATTGATTCCAGCATTACGGTTTCAACAAGTGGGACCTATAAGGTGACGGTTACAGACGGAACCTGCAGTTCACAGGATAGTGTTCAACTTACTTTCGGTACAACTCCAGGTCCTCTTTCGATTACAGGAACTTCAACGCTATGCTCAGGAGATAGTCTGAGTCTTCAGGTTGCCTCTCAAACAGGTGTCACCATAAGCTGGACAGGACCAAACGGATTCACTTCTTCTGGAAACTCTATTGCACTCAATAATATTCAGCCGAATCAAGCTGGAGATTACATTGTCAATTCAGAAAATAACGGATGTATTGGTACTGGAGACACGGTTAGTGTATCGATTGGACAAACACCAGTTATCGAACTTGGGCCAAACACATCCTTGTGTAATGGCACATCCATCATTCTTGATCCTGTTCTTCATAGCGTTGGACTCACGTACCTTTGGAGCAACGGATCAACTGACAGCAGTCTGACAGTAAGCACAATAGGACAATATTCTGTAATCGTTACAAGTGGGGTGTCCTGTATTGCAAAAGACACCATTCAAGTAACAGCAGGAGCTACTCCACCTACGGTTACAGTTCTTGGTGATACTTTAAATTGTACCGGAAACTCCGCTGTTTTATTTGCTCCTGCACAAACGAATGTAACCTACAATTGGACGGGACCAAACGGATTCACTGCAAGCACAGATACAATTCGTATTTTGAATCTTACAACGGCCAATGCAGGACAATATACTATTACACCAAAATTAGGGGACTGTATTGGTATCCCAACCTCTGTAAACTTGTATGTTGGCGTCAAGCCTGTTCTGGAACTTGGATCAGATCAGACGCTGTGCAGCGTGCCTTCAATTGTGCTAGATCCGATGCCGAACAGCGCAGGATTTACTTTTTCATGGAACAATGGAAGTACCGATTCAAGCCTTACTGTTTCAACCAGTGGAACGTACAAGGTGATTGTTTCGGATGGTGGTTGTAGTGCCCAGGATAGCGTGCAACTGACTTTCGGAACAACTCCTAATCCCCTTTCCATCACAGGAATATCAACTCTTTGCGCTGGAGAAAGTCTGAGTCTTCAGGTAAGCGCACAAACAGATGTCACCATCAGCTGGACAGGACCAAACGGATTTACTTTTTCAGGAAACTCCATAAGTCTGAACAATATCCAGGTGAATCAGGCAGGTGAGTACATTGTTAATTCTACAAGCAACGGATGTTCCGGAACGGGTGACTCTATCAGCGTATCCATCGGACAGACTCCTCAGATTGAACTTGGGCCAGCGCAATCACTGTGCAATGGTTCATCCATTGTACTTGATCCGGTTCAACACAGTGCAGGATTCACATTCCTTTGGAGCAATGGCTCTACAGACAGCACTCTGACAGTCAGTTCAACCGGACAATACTCTGTGATTGTTTCAGGCGGCGGTGCCTGTACGGCGAAAGATACTATCCAGGTCAATGCAGGAACTCCTCCTGCTGCCGTTACCGTTTTTGGTGACACCATCAACTGTACGGGTAGTTCAGCCGTATTATTTGCCCCAGCCCAAACAAATGTAACGTACACATGGACAGGACCAAACGGATTCACCGCCAGCACCGATACAATCCGCTTTCTGAATCTCACAATTGCCAATGCCGGTCAATACATCGTTACTCCGCAGTTAGGAAACTGTATTGGAACCCCAACTGCCGTCAACCTTCAGGTTGGAATTGGACCAATTGTTTCTCTGGGTGCAGATGATACTATTTGCGGAAATACACTTGTAACGCTTGATCCAACAAACGGACAAGGTGGATTTTCGTATGAATGGAATGTTGGATCAACTGATTCAACTATCTCCATTAACCAGTCTGGTCAGTATTCGGTAACCGTACGATATCTGGGTTGCGTCCGTTCAGATACTGTTAATCTAACATTCAGCCCTCTTCCAGTTCCGGTTACCATTGAAGGAGATGCAGCAAAATGTGCCGGTGATTCCATCCTTCTCACACTTCAGGGAACTCAGGCTGGAACCAATTACACATGGAGTGGTCCAGGAGGATTTACATCATCCGGCCTCAACGTTACGATCCCGGCTATTACCCTGTCAAATGCAGGACAATATCAGGTAACTCCAAATCTGGATGGATGTTCAGGAACGGCCACCAGCATTGATATTGTGGTGAACGCAAGACCATTTGCTGAACTGGGTCTGAATCTGCAAAGTTGCGAAGGAACCTCATTCACCCTTGATCCGAATCCAGCCAGTGCCGGATTAACTTTCCTTTGGAACACTGGTTCAACAGATACCAGCATCATTGTAAACCAGACCGGTACGTATTCGGTGATTGTGAGTAACGGAACCATTTGTACTACAAAAGACACCATAGACGTCACCCTGAACCCTTATCCAGCGGCACCAACCTTTACTGGAGATACGGTATACTGTGCAGGAGAGACCGGCTCCTTCGGAACAAATCCAGTTACTGGTGCAACCGTAAACTGGACAGGACCAAACGGATTCACTTCATCCGGAGAAACCATTAATATTATCAGCGCAGTTGCATCTCAAACAGGATTTTATTCTGCCACTTTGAATGCCGGCGGTTGCCTTGGTCTTGCCGATAGTATTTTTGTCCGCGTTTCGCCGTTTCCTACGGTAAATTTAGGCCCGGATACCTCTTTCTGCGGAAACGAAAGCTACACACTTGTTGCTGGCAGCGGTACACAAGAAAATACCTACCTCTGGAACTCAGGTGCCACAACAAGTGAATTATCGGTTGGTGTAACAGGAATTTATTTTGTAACCGTTAGCAACGTTGCACTGTGTAGTGCATCTGACACCGTAAGCGTTATCTTCAAAACCTCACCCGATTCCATTGAGGTGATTCAAGGATCTGTAACAGCCTGCGAAAATTCAACCGTCACATTTGAAGTTCAGGCCGAACCAATTGCACAAACTTTCTGGACTGGACCAAATGGATTTACAGCTACCGGAAGTTCGATCACAGTTCCCGCCAATGGAATATCTGCCGGAACGTATACAGTCGTGAACCGTTTTGATGGCTGCTCCGGAGTCTCCAAAAATCTGGAACTGACAACCAAACCGATTCCAACCATTTTAGTGACCTACGATTCACTTGTTTGTACCGGAACGAAAAAACCAGCAACTGCCGTTGCCACTCCAGGATCATCCATATTCTGGTCTAACAATTTCTCCGGGCCATCCAGCGAATTTGGCATCGGAACCCATTGGGCGGAAGCCACCCTGAATGGTTGTGCAAGCCGTGATACATTCCGGATTCGCAATTCCGGACCTATTGCAAACTTTGTAACCAATCCAGATTCCAACCTGGTGGTATATGAAGCCGTTCAGTTCATTGACAAATCGGTGGCAGGTGCAAGTCCGATTTCATTCTGGGAATGGAAACTCGGTAATTCTCAAATCAGGAACGATCAGAATACATCTTACACCTATTCAACAGACGGAGATTTTGACATCCAGTTAATTGTGAAAGACAATCTTGGCTGTTCTGATACATTGGTGAAAACCATTACACTGATTACGCCAAGAGGCTGGTTTATTCCAAACCTTTTCACACCAAATGGAGACGGAGATAATGACCTCTTTGAAGTAGGTGATATGGACAAGTATCCTGGAACAAAAGTGACCGTCTTCAACCGTTGGGGCCATGAAGAATACTCTTCGAAAGATTACAAAAACAATTGGGACGGAGGTTCGCTCGTGAATGGTGTGTATTTCTACAACATCGAACGGGCAGACGGACAAAGCTTCACAGGATATGTAAACCTGCGCCGCTAAGAATTCTCAAATCATCAACTAAAAGAAGCCCTGCCCGAAACGGCGGGGCTTCTTTGTTTTCGACGCAGGATCAATCTTGCGGCAACTGGTTGCAAAACCAAAGTTTTTCAGGCATTTTTGAAAATACGATTTCTGTGGGAAGTTTCCTTAATGCCAATGAGATTCCGTCTGATCCTTGTTTTCCTTTTTGGAATGAACCTTTCGACTATGGCCGGAGGAAAAGGACTGACGGTCTACATATTTCTTTCTGAATCCTGCCCCATCTGCCAGAGTGTAACCACAGAACTAAAAAAACTACACCAGCAATTCGGGCCTTTGCAGGTAGAATTCATCGGCTTGTTTCCGGACGGTATCTTATCGGATTCCCAAACCCGTGTTGATTTCGGTAAAAAATACGGACTTTCCTTTTCTCTACTGGCCGATTCGGGACAACTGGTTACCCGGAAATTCAATGCGGAAATTACCCCTGAAGTGGTGGTGGTGAACAACGAAACTGAAACGATTTTGTACCGTGGAAAAGTAGACAATTCATTCGCCTCTCTGGGTAGAAGACGAACCGTTGTCACCGAACATTACCTGCGCAAGGCCCTTGAAAGTTGGATGGCAGGAAAAAAGATTTTACTTTCGAAAACACAACCTGTTGGCTGCATCATTCAAAAAAAGTAATCCACATGAAAAGACTTTTTTCGTTCTCCTTTTTTCTGCTTTTCACCTTCCTTTTGAAGGCCCAGTCCGTTACCTTTTCGGAGCACATTGCCCCCATCATTTACAACCATTGCACCAAATGCCACCGGCCTGGTGAGATAGGTCCGTTTTCACTAACGAATTACAACCAGGTTTCTGCCCGTGGAGAAATGATCAAATATGTAACATCGATCAACTATATGCCGCCCTGGCAACCTGATCCGAGTTACAAACGATACCAAAGAGAAAATTATCTGAGCGATTCACAGAAACAACAAATTGTAGCCTGGGTGGATGCCGGAATGCCACAGGGAAATCCAGCTTTGGAGCCTCCTCTGCCGGTTTTCCCAACCGGATCGCAGGTGGGAGTGCCAGATCTGACGGTATCCTTCGCCAAGAAACATGTGCATCCGGGAAACAATGCCGATGAATACCGCTACTTCGCCATCCCGACCGGACTGACGCAGGATAAAAAAATCAAATCCATCGAACTAAGGCCAGGAAACACCAAACTGGTTCATCATGTGCTGATCTGGGAAGACACCACCGGACAAACCGCCGCCTACGATGCAGCCACGCCGGAATATGGATACGGCCAAAATCAGGGAGCGGGGGCCGATTTGAATCAGCCGCAATTTCCAGGATATGTACCCGGATGTGCTCCTCCTGTTTACAGCCATGGAATTGTTCAGACTCTTCATGCGGGCAGCGATTTAAAACTACAGGTCCATTATGCGCCAACTTCCACCGACGAAAGCGATTCATCTTCGATCAACATCTTTTTTGAAAACGGACAGAGCGACCGACCACTTCAATCGGCAATTATGCTTCCTTTTGGAAATGTGCTGGTAAACGGGCCATTTATTATTCCGGCCAACACTACCCGCGAATTTCATGGACGGATCAGTTTTCCTTTTGATGTGAGTCTGTATTCCGTTTCGCCGCATTGCCACAAATTGGGTACACACTGGAAAGTATTTGCGGTGAAACCAAATGGCGATACACTTAATCTGATCAACATCAAAAAATGGGATTTCAACTGGCAGGGCGATTATCAGTTCCGTCAGTTAATAAAAGTGCCGGCTGGTTCGGTGATTCATGCGTTTGCCGGTTATGACAACACCACCAATAATGTGAACAATCCGCACAATCCACCTCAAACAATAACCTGGGGACAAGGCACTGCCGAAGAAATGTATTACCTGCCGATTACCTATCTGAAATACCAGCCCGGTGACGAAGACATTGTATTTGAAACCGATTCCGTCACCACATCAAACAGCGTAAAGCTGACGGGAATGGCCGACAAATTGTATCCGGTTTTTCCGGTTCCGTCGCAAGATGAGATGACGATTGGCTACACGCTGGCCCAATCCGGAAAAGTGAGCGTACAGCTGCTGAGTGCAGAAGGAAAAAAGGTTCTGTCAATTGAAAACGACAGCTACCATTTACCTGGATACCACACACGCCGGATTCCGGTTTCCAAACTTTCGCCTGGTATTTACCTTTTAGAAATGATCAAAGGCCAGGACCGGCAAACGCAGAAAGTGGTGGTGGGGAGATAGAGTTTCATCAAAATTTCTATCAGGCAGCGTGACTGTCCATTTGCCGGATCGTATCCAATTCGGCGCCTTTCGCTTTTTTCTCTTCTTCCAGATCGTAATCGTCCTGTAATCCGAGCCAGAATTTAGCCGATGTCCCAAAAAATTTCGCGAATCGTAAAGCTGTATCAGCCGTGATTCGTCTGTTGCCTTTTACTATTTCACTGATGCGGGTCTGTGGCAAATAGGTTTCCTTAGAAAGTCGGTAAGCGGTTATGCCCATTGGTTCAAGAAATTCTTCTTTGAGGATTTCACCTGGGTGGATGTTTTGAAGCATTTCCATGGTTTTCTACTTAATGATAATCAACTATTTCTGCATCAAGAGCGTTATCATTTTCCCACTTGAAAATTATCCGCCACTGTTTATTTATTCGGATACAGTAAAAAGCCAATAGATTACCGCTGAGCTTTTCCAGATGATTGGCTGGAGGAACTCTAAGGTCATTCAAATTTTGTGCGTTATGGAGCATCCTTAACTTCCTTCTTGCTACATTTTGCATGTCAACCGGAAGCTTTCTGGATTGAATTCCTTCCCAGATTTTCTCGGTTTCCTTGTCTCCAAAACTCTTAATCAACAGACTTATTTTACTAACGCCAAAGATCAGTATTTTCTCAGATATTCTAATTTCGAATTGATAATTCAAGATCGACTTTTTTGAACTTAATCCCAAATTCCGCAATAGAAAAAGCTTTGAGTTCATAAATGATTGATTTTCACCTTAAATCCTCTACATTGGAGAGCTTGTCCCGAGCCTGCCTCGGGAACCTGTCCCGAACTAGCTTCGGGAGGATTTAGGTGAGGTTCTAAAGCATAGAAAATCAATCATTTACATCCTATTGCATAATCTGGGTTAATCATCCATGTTCCTGGTTTTTGCAAATCGAAACTACCTATTCAAACATGTTTGATGGGCTTTGTACAGTCAGGAAGATAAGAGGCCAATTGAGGTAAACCCTGTGAAAGAAATTACCTGGCAAATCCCCTCCCCCATCCCAAAACAAAAAACCTTTGAAATAATTTCGTCCCCAAAACAGAAATAATTTTGGAACGAACTCTGAAAATCATTTCAAATCGAAATTCGATTGAAATATTATTATTCTGATTTTTGAAAAATAAGATTAATTCAATCGTTCCGGAAAATTTTCAGAAAGCCGGATTTGTTTTTTTTAAAGTAAAACGAAAACCTTGAGAACGTGAGATTGCAACAGCCAGACCTATTCTACCTTTTTCGTATCAGCACCGCTGATGATTTTCGAAAAACGCGGTTTGAATTTGAGAAAATAGGATTCATACCATTTGTAGGAAACTCCTGCAAACAATACGGTAAACCCAAGGGCCAAAGGGTATAAAATCCAGTTGGTAATGAAACCTGAAATCATAAGAAGTTTCAATGCAAGAACGATCCCGATCGGATGATACATGTAAAGGCCATACGATATGTTTCCAAGATAATTGAAAACTGGATTTTCGAGAGTTATGCCGATACTCGGGTTTGATGCGAAATTGAGTATGATGATGCCAAAGAGGACGGAATAAATCTCATAATGAAAACTTGAGAATTTTACTCCCTCAAAAAGAAGATAAGATGTCAGGATCAGAGCCGCATAAAAGAGAATCCGGTTTTGTATCAGGGCAAGAATTGGGCTCTTTTTATAGAGTAAAATGGCAAACAGTGCTCCGATGGCCATGCAATTGATATTGAACAGATTCCAGAATGTGCTGATTGCAAGGTGGAAATCCGATGGATCTGAATCCTGGTAAAAATCAAGTTTGCGTTTCACCATCCAGTAGCAGGCAATGATCAGCAACATGACCCAAATCCGGAATTTGCGGATGTAACGGATGATGACCGGCCATACCAGATAAAACTGCTCTTCCGTTCCAATCGACCATAAATGAGATGCATACGGAATAGAGCCAAATAAAGCCACACTCAGATTTGGCGAAAAGACACTATACAGAAAAAGTGAGCCGGCCAGATTTTCATGTATAATTTCAGGCGTATAGTCTGGAAACAAGAAAAACGGTATATACGGAAGAACGAATAAAGAGAGCCCCAGAATGAGAAAATACAAAGGCCAGATCCTGAGAATCCGTCTGATATAAAAACTCTTAATATTGACATTCCGGAAACTATGCTCCTCGGAAAGCAATAAATACGTGATAAGAAAACCGCTGAGAACAAAAAACAAAACCACCCCCAGTTTTCCGACCAGAGTCACAAACGGAACTACTTTCCAATAGCTCTCCAGCGAATACATCGCCTTTATTTGCTCGGTGTGGTGAACGATAACAAGGAAGGCTGCGATGAAACGCAGTCCGTTCAGATTCGGAAAGTAGATTTTTTGTTTTTCCATTCGTTCAACCGACCTCCTGCCCGGAGGACGTCAATTCTCCGACTTTAGAAATTGATACAACCAATGCATCGATTTCCAGTCTTGCAGGGGCCAATATTACGACAATTTGTGAAAGATAGCTGCTGATAACCTGGGGAGAGTAGGCCAAGAAATGGAAATGAAATGCGTGACTTATTCGTAGTTTTTACAAAGCGAAACTACGAACTGAGAATTTGAAGAAGGTTGCAAACCAAGCCACCGACATGGGACTCTGTCCCGGTAGAAGTAAATATCGCCAGAAGAATTTGAGACTATACAATCTCTTAAGGCGGTTGCTATTTCATGAAAGCCGAACCGGCTCATTTGGCTTCCATGACGGTAGGCCAAGCCGAAGTCATGGAGTCCCTACTTTTTACCTAAAGTCCTTGGAGCGCTGCGCTAACTCTAATGACAAGTTGTCCCGCAACTACAAATCACCCAGCAACGGACGGAGCAGAATTTCTTCCACCACGCATCCGGGGGAAAGATTCCAGGCCGACCACAGGCAATCGGCTACGTCTTCCGGTTTCATAAAACGCGTTTCTGGAATGCCGGCTCCTGACCAGGAATCCGTGAATGTGGCACCCGGCAAGACGGATGTCACCCGGACATTTGTGGTTTTCAATTCTTCCCGCAGCACTTTATTCATACCCAGTAACCCAAATTTTGAAATGCAATAGGATCCGCCATTGGTGTAAGCCATGATACTAGCCGTCGAACAAATCGTAAAAATATGCGCCATGGGGGCCGTCCGTAATGCAGGCAGAAAACTGCGGGTGGCATGGTATGCACTGGCGAGATTGGTTTGCATCAGTTTTTCAAAGGTGCCGTCCGCCTCTTCGGAAATGGTACCGGGAAGGAAAACACCGGCGTTGTTCACCAGAATTTCGACGCTGCCATGCACCGACACAATCGAAAATGCCCAGTCCTGAATAACTTTTTTATCGGCCACATCCACCTGTGCCACAAGGAGTTTTCCGGCTTTGACAAATTCGTCCATTTCCAGCCGCAATCTCCGAACAGAACTTTCCGTAGAGCCACAGGTAAAAACCTGAAAACCTTCGTTCAGGAAACGGGAAACAATGGCTTTGCCAATTCCTTTGGTGCCGCCAGTGACGACGAGTATGGGTGATTTGATCATAACATTTTCTTAAAAAATTGCAGGGCCAACGGAACCCAGTCCGGTGCTTCGTCCCGTTCGGACGTTCCCAGTCCAAATCCATGCCCACCAGTCGGAAACAAATGAAATTCGGCGTTCACTCCGGCCTTCTGAAGTGCTTCCGTGTACAACAACGAATTTTGCCAGGGAACTGTTTTATCGTCGGCTGAATGAATGAGAATGGTGGGCGGCGTTTTGGTATTGACCTGATGCTGCAACGAAAACTGACGGAGAAAATCGGCGGAACTGGTGTCTGCACCCAGCAATTTTTTGCGGGACATCGTATGGGTGTAGGTTTCAAAATCAACCACCGGATAAACCAGACAAGTGGCGTTTACCTGCGGCAAAGAAGGACGGTGTGGATTTTTTTCAATCAGAGTGGAAAGAGAAGCAGCGAGATGTCCGCCGGCCGAAAATCCGATGAGACCCACTTTCGCATATTTCTGATCCTGGATCCATTGAAGGGCATTCATGGCGTCGGTCAGAGGAACCCATTTGCTGGCAGTCTGGCAATCACTCATCGGAAGACGGTAAACCAACACCACGACATCGTACCCTTCTTGTGAAAATCGTTCACCCATTTTCCGACCTTCATTTTCCACAGAAACGAAGGAATATCCTCCGCCCGGAAGCACGAGTAACGCTTTTTTTCCCCTGTCTTCTTTCTTTTTGGCTGGATACAACCAGATCCGTGGCTCCGATACTTTGCTGATCCGGTCTGGCAATCCTGTTTTGGTGGTATCGATGATTTCCTGATGAAGACACGGCTTGGAAAGCGGAATGGAATGCGAGGGATACAGGGGAATCACTTTCACCTGTGCAAAAGCAGACGGCATCAGAACACAAAAAAAGAAAGCAACTAAAATCCGGAACATGGGTCAGCTGGAAACGAATCCAAAGGAACACAAGAAATTCGATTCCGGTGGAGAAGCGTTTGCGGTGCTTTTTGAATTTCCACTTTAAGTGTACCTGTGAACCTATTGTGGTGAAGAGACTTTATTTGCCACTAATTGTCCCCATTATTTACCTGCGGTGTTTCTCCCATTGAAACTAACGAACCAAAATTCGTGGTTGAAATTGTTTGAACACTTCCTCCGAATGTCGCTGCACCGATTACGGTTAAAGGTCCACCATTGTTGGATTGAACATTAATCCCAGATTCCGCATTAGGATGTCAATCGTCTGATTCACACCTATAAATTTCCCTTTCGGACAAATGAACACGAGAGTGTGAAATTTGCGGGCGCAGCCCAATGAAATCGGGCCATAAATGAATGTGAATCAGTCGATTTGGACTAATTGATTTATTCTATTGCGGACTCTGGGTTAAAAGTAAAGGTGGATGAACTGAAAGCCCCCACTCACCAAACAGATTCCAATCCAGCCAGAACTGAATGTTTTGAAGAAACAGAAAAATACGGGCTAACTTAATAGGGTTATTGAGAAATGTCGTTCACCTCAATCCAGTAACCATCCGGATCCTGAAGATATATCTGCTGAACACCATCCGGACGGACTCGGATGGTTCGTAAATTTCCATTAAAATCAGACCAACCGACACCTGCATGATCAAGTCGGGCTGTAAAATCTTCAAGAGAAATTGTCGAAAAACTGATGTGATTCCGATCAGATGCAAAGGCAATTCCTTTTGAATTTTCGATAAGATGAAGTTGAAGATTGGCTCCCAGTTCGAACCATACTTTGCCTTGGGGAAAAGGATTGGGAATGGGTTTCAAATCAAATAATTTCTGGTAAAAACGGGCTGATTTTTCCAGACTGGAAACATAGAAAGCGATATGATCGAATTGAAACATGGAAATTTCCTCCTTCATGAACTAATAAATTCCAAGTCCTTTCCTACTCCTTCACCAGTTTCCGGGTAAATAACTGCCCCTGCTTTTCATACGACGCAAAGTAGACACCCGCTGGTTTGTCTGAAAGATTCAGTTTTTTCTGTTGCCCCGGAAGAACTGTGAGCTTCAGGATTTCATCTCCCTTCACATTCACAATCCGGATTTCCAGTGGCTCTCCCGATTCATTTTTCACATCAAAAGCCGTATGAAACGGATTGGGATAAACCGACACCCGGTTCTGATCTTCAATCAGTTTCGAGGATTCCGTTACAATCTGAATCGTACTTTTGGCAATCAACCATTTGTCTGGATCAAACGTAACGGTGGTTGGTGCAAAAGGAAGATTGAAATGAAATATCTGTTGGCTGCTGTCGTGCTGAAAGACAATCGTTGTATCAAAACCGGTGGCTCTGAAACGGACGGGGACTTTCATTTCAAAAAACGGAACCGACACATGCGAGGTGGTCTGCGGCATTTTCAGTTCCATGTCGTTTCCATTCTGGGTGAGTTTGATCGCATAGGTCGGATAACCCTGACCCGTAAACCAGTCAGCCAGAAAACCGGAAAGATTCCGTCCGGAAGCAAGTTCGAGGTGTTGGATGAATTGCGGTGTAGTTGAAAATCCATACGCCAGATTCGCATCGGCCTGGTAATTCCGGACACCCTGCCAGAAAGCCGCATCGCCCAGTTCCCAGCGCAGCATATGAAGCACGAGTGCTCCTTTCGTATAGGTTAAGCGAGAATCGAAAATGCGGTTGATGTTGGTGGTATCGCTCACCCAGACGGAGCCGGATGCCGAACTTTTCACACTGTTCTGACTGGTTGTTAGCCAGCTCGTAAAATTCGAAGTGCCAAATCGCTTCGCCGAAAGAGCCGCCATGTAAGTAGCCCAGCCTTCATTCAGCCAGATATCCCGCCAGCTACGGCAGGTGATGAAATCGCCAAACCACTGATGCGCCAGTTCGTGGGCCTGAAGGTCGAAACTGAAGTCCGTCATAAAGCTCATGGTCTGATGCTCCATGCCACCACCCCATCCAAACTGAGCGTGACCGTATTTCTCTTTGCGGAACGGATAAGGCGCCACGAGAGAATCGTAAAACTGAAGAATGGGCAGTACCTTTTTGGTGTTGTTGGTGGCGGATGCCAGGATTTCAGGATACACAAAATTGACCACCGGCAACGAATCACCCGGATTCTGCGAACTCAAATGCACCTTCTGTGTGTACGCAGCATAATTGGTTATGGCTGTGGCAATGAGGTAAGTCGCAATCGGATAGCGGTGTTTCCAATGGTGGGTTTTCTGTGTGCCGGACTGAGTTTCAGAAACCAAAAGTCCGTTTCC